>JAHRWC010000314.1 GCA_019090365.1 Flavobacteriaceae bacterium | reverse complement strand
CATAAATAGTTTTGTTTACTTTTGAAAAAAAAATAATTAATGCGCATTTCCTTTCTTTTAGTATTACTTGCCCTAAGTATTTCATGTACTAATAATACTTCCAAAAACTTTTCTGAAGTTGAAATACAAACGGTTTTTGAAGATAGTTTAAGTATCAGAGCTATTAGTCCTTTAGATGAAAATAGAGTTTGGTTTGCTGCTAATGCAGGTAGAGTAGGGCTGATCGATAATAATGTTCCTAAACTGGCAACGATTAAGTATGAAGAAACTCTTTTAAGTTTTAGAGCGATTGCGAAAACCCAAGAAGCGGTTTTTGTATTGAGCATTGAAAACCCTGGAGTTTATATAAAATTGGATTTGATGGTAAAGAAGCTACTAATATTGAAGAAGTGTATGTAGAGAAGAATGATAAAGTGTTTTATGATTCTATGTCTTTTTGGGATAATAAAGAGGGAATAGCGATGGGAGATCCAACTGAGGATTGTCTTTCTGTATTAATTACAAGAGATGGTGGAAATACATGGAATAAAATTTCTTGCGATGTATTACCAAAAACGGAAGTAGGAGAAGCTGCTTTTGCAGCGAGTAATACAAATATCGCTATATATGGTAATCATGCATGGATTGTTTCTGGAGGTGTTAGGGCTAGAGTATTTCATTCGGAAGATAGAGGTAAAACTTGGGAAGTTTTTGAAACACCAATGGTGCAAGGTAAAACTATGACTGGGATTTATTCAGTAGATTTTTATGATGAAAAAACTGGGGTTATTTTTGGAGGTGATTGGGAAAATCAAGATTTTAATGAAGGCAATAAAGCCATTACACATAATGGAGGAAAAACATGGAAACTTATCAGTAATGGAAAAGAACCTGGGTATCGATCCAGTGTTTCATTTATTCCTGGTACGAATGGAAATGGATTAGTAGCAGTAGGTTCTCCAGGAATATCATTTAGTAACGATCAAGGTGATTCTTGGACAAAACTTTCAGATGAAGGATTTTATGCAATTGAATTTGTAAATGATTCTATTGCATTTGCTTCTGGAAGGAATAAAATTTCCAAATTGCTTTTTAAAGAGTAAAATTTAATTCTTTTTATTTCTATGCTTTTTAAGACGGTCTAATAACTTTCTTTTAAATTCTTCTTCTGCTATTTCAAGCTTTAAAATTTTAATTGGAGATAAAACACCTTTCAAGTTATTGATTAATTCAGTGTGATATTGAAGTTCTTTTGTTTTTATTGCTAATATATTCTCTATTATTTTATTTGCTTCTGAATCACTTAAATTATTAATTTGATTTTCCTTAGTTCTACCTTTTATTTTTGAACGACTTTCTTTTCTAAGCGCTTTTGTTTTATCGTAATAAGTATTATAAATAGGCCAAAATTTCTCTGCTTCGGAGGATGTCAATTCTAATTGTTCAGTAATATAAGCAGTTTTATAAGCCTTCATTTTTTCATGATTAAACCTTTGTGATAATACACTAGTGGATATCAATAAAACTACTATCAAAATTAATTTTTTCATTGTTATATATTTTTCATAAATACAGTTTTGTTTATTCTAAAAACAAGCTTGTATCATTAATTGTTTCTAATAAGTATTCTTCTAAAAGTTCTTCAGAAAACAAATCATTTTCTAAATTTAATTCTTCATCTTCTATTAACATAGAAGTTATTTCATAAGTGTCAAATGAAATATTTTCATCTTCAATAAATTGTTCAATTTCAGCAACAAGGATTTCATCTATATCGTCAATACTTTTATCAGAATTAAATAATGAAAATACTATAATAGCACAAGCGGCAATTGACGCGGCATAATAAATTGTCTTTTTACTGAATAAAGAGATTATCTTATTCCCATTATTGGTTTCGGTCTGATTTAATTCACTGAATATTTTATCTTCAACTTCATTAAAATAATTGTCAGGGATCTTAAAACCATTATTCTTTGGTAATTTATCTTCACTTATTTTTAAAAAAAGGCGTTCCTCAAAATCATCAAAATAATTTTGTGGAGTATTAAAGCCTTCTGTGTTTTTATCTTCTTTCATTATAAATCTTCATTAGATTTTAAATACGTTGTAATTTTTTTTACTGCTATATGATAGCTACTTTTTAATCCACCAACAGAAGTTTCTAAAATTTCTGATAATTGTTCGTAGGTATGATTTTCAAAATATTTCATATTAAAAATTAATTGTTGCTTTTGAGGAAGTGTAGCTATTGCTTTTTGTAATTGTATTTGAATTTTATCACCTTCAAAATAAACATCGCTTTCTAAACTATTAATTGCATTTTCTTGTACTTCTTCAATAGTTACATTATTAATCTTTGCTTTTTTATTTAAAAATGTAATTGATTCATTGGTCGCAATTCTGTACATCCACGTGTATAGTTTACTATCTCCTTTAAATTTATCAATATTTCTGAAAATCTTAATAAACGTATTTTGTAAAACATCATCAGTATCGTCATGATTTAACACAATCTTTCGGATATGCCAATACAATCTTTCTTTATATTCTTTTACAAGAATTCTAAAGGCATTTTCTTTGTCCTTATTCGATTGTAAATTAGATACTAATAACTTTTCTTCAATCACGTAATTGATTTGTTTAAATATATGACTAATATCTATTTAGAAGGTTTAATTAACGTATAAAATATTTTTAATGCACATCAATATTTATCGATAAAGTGCATTAATATTGGATAAAAGACGAAATTTTATTGATTGTAGGAAAAATATTACTATATTTAAAAAAAATATTAAGGATTAAGCTCTTCATTTCAGCCCCAACTGCATTTGAAGTCTTATCAAACGGGCAGTCGCGGGGACTAGCCCGTTTTTTTATGGTTTCATCTAAAAATTAATTTTTGATTGAACCTAATTGATTTCTACACATTTAACATCGATATTATCGATTAAAAGCAAATAAAATAGATAAAAAGCATTTTTTGTTTGGTGGTAAGCATAAAACAACATATATTTGAACTGTTGTTAAAAATTATGTATCAATCATTATGAGCCCCAAATATAATGATTGAAAAATATTAAAGGAGCGGAGCCCCAACCGCTCTTTTTTTATACGCTAAATTGAAATGATTTTTACTTACTAAGGTTAAGCTAAAGATTGCATCTTCACTAAATTGAAATAAACACCTTTAAGCTCTAATAATTCATGATGCTTACCTTGTTCAACTATTTCACCTTTTGATAAAACTACAATATTATCTGCGTTCTGAATTGTAGATAATCTATGTGCAATAACAATAGAGGTTCTATTTTTCATCATGTTTTCTAAAGCCACCTGAACCAATTGTTCACTTTCTGTATCTAAAGCAGAAGTTGCTTCATCAAGTATCATAATAGGAGGATTTTTTAATACTGCTCTTGCAATACTCAAACGTTGTTTTTGTCCTCCAGATAATTTTGAACCTGAATCACCTATATTAAATTCTATATCACCTTTAAGGTCTTTTACAAATTCCCAAGCATTGGCAATTTTTAGTGCTTCAATAACATCTTCATCACTTGCGTCAGGCTTTCCATTTAAAATATTATTCTTAATAGAATCATTAAATAAAATTGAATCTTGAGTTACTAATCCCATTAAGTTTCTAAGGGAATGTTTTTTTAACTCTCTAAGGTCTTGTCCATCAATAGTGATTTGTCCTTCATTAACATCATAAAAACGTGTTACTAAATTTGCAATGGTACTTTTCCCGCTCCCAGATTGTCCAACAAGAGCTATGGTTTTACCTTTTTCAACGTTAATTGAGAAATTCTTTAATACTAAACTATCTTCATATTTAAAAGAGACATTTTTTAAATTTAATGAAGACTCAAATGTATCTTTAGAAACAGCATCCGGTCTATCTTTTAGAGGTGATTCTGTATTCAATATTTCTAATACACGTTCCGCAGCGGCATTTCCTTTTTTAAGACTATAACTTGCTTTACTAATTGCTTTTGCCGGAGTTAGTATATTATATGCAAGTCCCATAAATGTTAAGAATTGTTCGCCTCCAAGAGTACCATCAACTAATACCATTCGTCCTCCAAACCATAACAAAACACCAATTACACCAATTCCTAAAAACTCACTAGTTGGCTTTGCAAGGTTTGTTCTGTTTAGAAGTGAATTTGAGTAATTAAAGAAACGTTTTGTAGAATTTTGAAATTTTTCATTAAAGATTCCTTCCATATTAAATCCTTTAATCACTTTCAATCCTCCAAGAGATTCTTCTAATAAGGATAAAAAATAACCTTGTTCTTTCTGAACTTTATCAGATTTTCTTTTCAAACTTTTACCTATTAAAGATATAATTACACCTGAAATAGGAATGAATATAAACACAAAAATAGTTAGCTTAACACTTATGGTAAGCATAAATATTATCGTGAAAATAATAGTTAAAGGTTCTCTAAATAGTAATTCTAAAATAGATAAGAACGAATGTTGAATTTCTAAAACATCAGTACCTAACCTAGCCATAATATCACCTTTTCTTTTTTCTGAAAAATAGGAAAGCGGCAATTCTATTGTTTTGTCATATAATTCATTTCGAATGTCTTTTAAAGTTCCATTCCTAAGAAATGTAATGAAATACATTGCCATATAATTGAATACATTTTTTAATAGGAAAACGGCAAGAATTAATATGATAACAAAGGTTAATGCTTTAGAAGCATCATTTTCTGCCATCAGACTTATATTATAATTTAAGTAGTCATTAAAATAAGTTGCAGCTTCTGTAAATCCATTATACGTAGGTTCTACAAGTACTTTCTCTGTCTCTTTATCAAATAAAACATTTAATAAAGGCATTAAAACCATAAATGAAAGACCAGAAAATAAAGCATAGAATATATTAGCAATAATATTTAGAAATGCATATCCTTTATAAGGTATTGCGAAGCGTAATATTTGTTTAAAGTATTCCATTTATAATGTTAGCTATTATTTAAAACAGCAATTATTTTGTCAATTTTGTTCTGAAGGTATTCTTCAGTATTGTTTGTGTCTTCAGCTATACAATTAACACTAATATAGAACTTTATTTTGGGTTCAGTTCCACTAGGTCTCATCGCTATTTTACTTCCATCTTCTGTGAAGTAGATCAATACATTAGATTTAGGCACCAAAATTTCTTCGGAAGTATTGTCAAGATTATTTTTAGAAATACTTGTTAAGTAGTCCTCTGTACGAATTACTTTGCTTCCGGCAATTTCAGTATATGGATTCTCTCTGAAGTTTTTCATCATATTTGAAATCTCTTCAGCACCTTCTTTTCCTTTTTTAACAATAGAAATTAAATGCTCTTTATAAAACCCTAAATCATTACTGATGTCATTTAAGTAATCTAGTAAATTTTTTCCTTTGGCTTTTTCTTGAGCTGCTATTTCACAGGCAAGTAGAGTAGCAGTTACTGCATCTTTATCTCTTACAAAATCGCCTGTTAAATACCCAAAGCTTTCTTCACCGCCACCAATAAATTCAAGTTCTGGGAAGTCTTTTATCATTTTTGCAATCCATTTAAACCCGGTAAGACCTTCTTTATAATGAACCTCAAATGCTTTGGCAATTTTTCTAATTAATGGAGTTGAAACAATCGTTGAAGCAATAAATTGATTGCCATTTAATTTCCCTTGCTTCTTCCATTGTTCTAATAAGAAATAAGTTTTAATTACCATAGCTTGATTACCATTTACTATAGTAAACTCACCCTCTTTATTTTTAACAGCAATTCCTAATCGATCACAATCTGGATCTGTTCCTATAACAATATCAGCATTTTCTTTTTTAGCTAATTCAATCGCCATTTTTAATGCTTCAGGTTCTTCTGGGTTTGGTGAAACTACTGTTGGGAAGTCACCATTAGGTACTGCTTGTTCTTCTACAATACTTACATTAGTATAACCAGCTTTTTCTAAAGTTCTTGGAATCATGGTAATTGAAGTTCCATGAAGCGATGTGAACACTATTTTTAGTTGATCTTTTGATTCTTGTGAAGTTTCAAAAGTTCCGTTTTCGATTGAAGCTTTTTCAAATGCATCATCAACTTCAGCATCAATATAAGTAATAAGTGATTCATCAGCATCAAAAACAACTTCAGTATATTCTAAGCTGTTTATTTCAGTAATAATTTCACCGTCTTGTGGTGGTACTAATTGCCCTCCATCTTCCCAATATACTTTGTAACCGTTATATTCAGGAGGATTATGAGAAGCTGTTAATACAATTCCACATTGACAATCTAAATGTTTTACTGCAAATGAAAGCTCTGGTGTAGGCCTTAAATCTGAAAATAAATAAACATGGATTCCATTTCCAGAAAATACATCTGCTACTAATTTTGCTAATTCTTTACTGTTATGACGACAATCATAAGCAATAGCAACTTTAATTTTTTGATTTGGGAATTGTCTTTTTAAATAATTTGAAAGACCTTGTGTGTTTTTACCCAGGGTATATTTATTGATTCGGTTGTCACCAACGCCCATGATTCCTCTCATACCACCAGTTCCAAACTCTAAACTTTTATAAAAGCTATCTTCTAATACCTTAGGTTCATAAGCGATAAGCTCATTGATCTTTTGTTGGGTATTTTCGTCGAAAAAAGGAGTGAGCCATTTATTTAATCGCTCTAAAATTTTAGGATCTACGTAAATCATTCTGAAATATTAGTTTGCAAAAATAACGATTACTTATATATTTTGCTGTTCTTTAATTGT
>JAHRWC010000313.1 GCA_019090365.1 Flavobacteriaceae bacterium | reverse complement strand
TATAGAATGCTGGAATAAAAAGTAAAGTAATCACTGTACCAAATAATAATCCAACCATGATACTTACAGCCATTCCTTCCCACATTTCTCCTCCACTTAAATACAAAGGTATTAATCCTAAAACAGTAGTAAATGTTGCCAGCAAAATAGGTCTAAAACGTTGTAAACAAGCTGATATAACAGAGTCTTCTACTGATCTTTTTAATGTGTTTTGTTCAACTTCAATTCGATCTATTAATACAATCGCATTATTAATTACTATTCCTGCTAATGAAATTACTCCCAAAAATGGCATAAACCCAAAAGGCTCTTGAAATACTAATAAACCTATTACAACACCAATAATAGCTAATGGTATAGTAAGAACCACCATGGTCATTTTTCTAAATGAATTAAATTGAATAATTAATAACATTAATATTATAAATGCTGAAAGAGGCAAATATTTAATTACAGCTCCCATATTTTCAGCAGTGTTTTCAGCATCCCCACCTAATTTATATGAATAACCAGAATCCCAGCTTTTTGATTGTTCTTCTAGCCAAGGTTTTATATCATTTACAATAAAAGAGGCATTTCCTCCTTCTTTTAATTCACTTGAAACATTAATCGTTCTATTTAAATCTAAACGTCTAATTTTTGAATATTGCCACTGTGGAACAATTGAAGCAACTTGAAGTAATGGCACACTCTTACCAGAATTCTGAGCATATACATCTAGTGTTTCTAATGATTCTAATGATTGTTGCTGACTTCCATCACTTCTCATCACAATAGGAATAGATTTATCATCTTCTCTATATTCTCCTGTTGTAAAACCATCCAAAACTGTTTGCAATGAAGTAGCTATATCCTGACTGGTTACACCTGCACTTTGTGCTCTGTTTTGATCTATATTAACGACAAACTTTTTACTTTTTGGTCCCCAATCATCTTTAACATTCTTTGTACCTTCAATTTGAAATAATTTCATTTTGATAGTTTCTGAAATTCTAGATAATTCATCAGGGTCCTTACCTGAAACTTTTATTTCTATTGGAACACCTCCTCCACCTGCACCTAATGGACCAACTTTTATTTCAGCATTAGGGAAGTTTTTAAAACTATATTCATCCAATTTATTAATCATTTCATTATTCAATGATGCGTCTGAGACATTAATAAGCATATGAGCATAGCTTGAATTCGCTTCATCAGGAGAATATCCTTGATCATAAGACTCTGGGCCTTCTCCAATAAATGAAGACCAATCTACAATTCCATTAACTCTAGTTGAATTTACTTGTAATGTTTCTTTTATAAAATCTTCAAGAGCAATTACTACGGCAGTCGTTTTTTCAATTTTTGTTCCAAGAGGAAGATTAATATCTACCGTCACCATATTACGATCACTGTCTGGAAAAAATACAAATGCAATTTTTGTAAAGCCAAATAGAGACACAAAGAATAATATAAATATTCCTGAAATCACTTTCCATTTATTCAATAAAGCCCACATAATAAGGTCTTTATAATAATGCTTTAATTTTTGAATGATTCGATCAATAAAACTAGGCTTCTTCTCTGCTTTTGGAGTAATTTTCAAAAACAGAAAACAGAATAATGTTATCACAGTTAAAGAAAGTATCCATGAAGACAATAAAGCAATTGTAATTACCACGAATATTGGGCCAACGATATCGCCCATTGCTGATTCTGCCAAATAAAATGCTAAGAAAGCAGCAGAAGTGGTTAATGTTGATATTAATAGAGGCATTAATAATTCTGAACAAGCTTCTACTGCAGCTTGTTTAGCTTTAATCCCTTGCTCCATTTTTACCATAATGGTTTCAGCTACCACAATGGCATTATCTACCATCATTCCTAACGCCATGATTAATGCAGCTAAGGTTACTTGGTTTAATCCAATACCCATTAATCCCATGATCATTAATGTCATGATTACAACAATAGGAATTAAACTAGCTATCACAGATCCTGACCTAAAGCCTAAAAATACAAGCATCACAATCAATACAATAAGAATTGATTGCATAAGGTTAGTTATAAAATCATCAATTTTCACATCGATATAGGTGTCCATTGAAGCCAAACGTGTTAATTCTAAACCAACTGGCAATTTACTCTCCCATGCATTAATGATTAATTGAATGTCTTCTCCTAGCTTAATTACATTTGCTCCTTCTTTAAGGTTTACATGAAACCCTATAGCGTCTGCTCCATTTACACGAACTTTTTGAGTTGAAGGATCGATATAACCCTTGCTTATTTTTGTAATATCCTCTAAATGTATAAGTTGATTTCCGTCACCAACTGTAATCAACATTTCCTTTATATCATTTACAGAGTTAAAACTTCCAGATGGTTCTAGTATAATTCTTTCATCTCCAACATTAATTTGGCCACCAGAACTTAAAATATTCGTTGCAGCAATACTATTCTTTAATTTACTTGCTGAAAGACCGTATTCTTTTAGTTTTGCATTATCAAACTCTACAAATATGCGTTCTTCTTGCACACCACTAAGTTCTACTTTTGCAGCATCTGGGAGTTTAATTAATTCATCTTTAATATCATCTGCAAAATCTTTCATTTGAGTATAAGAAAACCCATCAGATGTTAAGCCCAAAGCAATTCCATAAACATCACCAACTCCATCATCATTTAGATCTGGATTTACGCCCCCTGGCAATCCTTGAATACCACTTAGTTTTCTTCGTAGACGATCCCAAACAGCTTGTAACTTTTCTGGCTTTACTTCATCTTTTAATACAACTGACACCACAGATAATCCAGAACGTGAGGTACTTGTAATTTCTTTTAATTCAGGAAGTTCTTGTGCAATTTTCTCGATTTTATCGGTTACTAATTGTTCAACTCTTTCTGGACTTGCGCCTGGAAATTGTGACACAACAGTTGCAACACGTACCGTATAAGGCGGCATACTATCCCTTGGAAGTGATTGATATAAAAACAACCCCATTAAGATTATTGTACCTAATACCGTAAACGTAATTCTATTCTTTTCTATTGAAAACTTTGTAAGATTCATATGTAAATGATTAGAATAAAGTTACTATTTGACCATCTAATAAGGTCTGTAAACCAGCTGTTGCTATTTTTTGTCCAGGTTCTAACCCTTCTAAAACTTCAAATCCTTCTGAAGTAAGTTTCCCTATTTTTATCTGAACTTTATTTGCAACAACTTCATTCTCCTTTTCATTTAAAACAAAAACAAACTGACCGTTTCCGTCTTCTCCTACTGAATTCGCAGGTACTATAAGGCTTTGTGTAATTTCATTTTCATTTTTAAAATTAAAAGTAACATTCGTAGCCATACCAGATTTAATTTCTTTGGTTGGGTCTACTATTCTTACTTTTATAGGATACGTTGATGTATTGTTATCGATGGAAGGAGATACTTCAGATACTTGCCCTTGGTACGTTTTATTTAGAATTGAAGGAAATGAAAGTTCAACTTTCATATTTGCTGAGACGTAGTTAATTATGCTTTCTGGTATTCCCAAACTTATTTCCATATCACCACTCACATTCAAGATTGCAATTACTTGTCCTGCTGAAACATTTTCATTGATTTCACTATCTACAAAAGCAATTATACCGTTTGCAGGTGCGTTAATATATCCATATTTAATTTGCTCTTGCTGAATAGAAACACTTCGAGTAGATGATTCGTAACTTGCTTTCGCAGTACGATAAGAATTCTTTGCACTTTCATAATCACTAAGTGAAGAAGATCCTTTTTCATATAAAGAACGAATTCTATCTAAGCCTAATTTTGCTGTATTCATTTGTGAAGCAGCACTGTTCAATGAAGACACAGCATTCTCATAATTCAATCTAGCTTGTACATTATCTAACTTAGCTAAAAGTTCTCCTTTCTT
Source organism: Flavobacteriaceae bacterium (assembly GCA_019090365.1). Lineage (GTDB taxonomy): Bacteria > Bacteroidota > Bacteroidia > Flavobacteriales > Flavobacteriaceae > Marifrigoribacter. Next base: position 765 of record JAHRWC010000313.1, on the reverse strand, counting down.
TACCTGTTGTCCAATTTTTAAATTCAATTCAGTAATAATTCCTCCACTTCTAAAAGTTAGGTTTACAACTTCATCAGTTTTTGAGGTTCCATTAAAAGTTCTAACATTTTCACCTCCCTGAAAACCTACTTCTTGAAAGCTAACAGGGCGTGCAGATTTAACTTCCTCTTTTTTTTCTTCACCACAAGATGTTAATAAAAGAGTACATATAAGTGTAGTTAATAAAAATTTATTTTTCATAACTGAATAATTTATTGGTTAATTTCGGTTTAATAAAAATGTATTAAACCTTTCAATGAAAGCTTCATTTTCAGCATCCGTTTTTAATAAAAAATAATGTCCTAAATAACGTTCTAATTGAATAGAAGCGATTAAATAATTATACGTAGCGTTAGCTTTAGATAATTGAGACTGCAAATAATTTCGCTGGGCATCTATCAATTGAGTAATTGTAACAGCACCATTAGTATAAGATGTTTGTGTTAAATCAAGGCTTTCTTTAGCTGTTTCTTCAGAAATTCTAGATAACTCTATATTCGAAATCTGATTTACCATTGATAATACAGCATCATTAATATTTTTCTCGATATTCAATTCAATATTTTGTTTATTTATATTTAATTGATCTTGCTGAATAATTGCAGATTGACGGTTGATGTTTTTTAAATTCTGATCAATAAGTGGAATTGAAATATTAATTCCTACATTATAATTGTCATCGTAAATTGGTGACGGCACACTACCCTTTCCCCATTGATTAAAATC
>JAHRWC010000312.1 GCA_019090365.1 Flavobacteriaceae bacterium | reverse complement strand
TTCAACTTTAGCGAATCCTTTTTCATTGGTAAAAAGCAATAACGGAATGATGGTTAATCCAGAATTTTTGACTTCCTTCTCAAGTTTTTTTAACTCACTTCTATTTAATAAAAGCTTGCGTTCACTTTTTGGAGCATGATTATAACTAGCTCCATGCGAATATTCTTGAATCGTCATATTAATAACAAACAATTCGTTATTTGAAAATTCACAAAAGCTTTCAGCAATAGAGGCTTTTCCTTCACGAATGGCCTTTATCTCAGTTCCTTGCAATACAATACCAGCAGTATATTTACTGATAATTTCATATTCAAACCGAGCCTTACGATTTTTTATTTTAACTGTTTTCTGAAGCGCCATAGCGACAAAAATAATACTATTTTACTAAAATTCATTTCAGAAATACATCCAATTGTAAGGAGTATAATTTTTGCGGACTAATTCCTTAAATTAGCAACCTATGAAGTACATATTTTTTTTTTCAATTATACTTTTTTCTTTTTCTTGTAAACAAGAGAAACCTACAGAAACAGTACAAAATATAGTCGATAAAGCTATAGTTACTGCATGTAATGGTCATTGTGAAACTGCAATGATAGATTTTACTTTCAGAGATCGTTGTTATGTGAGTACTAGAAAAGGGGATAATTACAAATTTGAAAGAATTACTCACGATTCAACAGGTGTGACAAGAGATATTTTATCTAATAATGGATTTCAACGATATAAAAATGATACTTTAATTCCAATAATTGATAGCATGGCTGTTAAGTATGGAAATAGTGTCAATTCAGTACATTATTTTGCGCAATTACCTTACGGTTTAAATGACAACGCCGTTATCAAGGAGCTATTGGGAGAAGCTACAATAAAGAATGAGCAATACTATGAAATTGGAGTTCATTTTAAAGAAGAAGGTGGTGGAACCGATTTTGATGATACGTTTGTGTATTGGATTCATAAAGAGAATTATACAGTAGATTATTTAGCATATCAATATGCTGTGAATGGTGGAGGAATCCGTTTTAGAGAGGCATATAATGTTAGAGATGTTAACGGAATTCGGTTTGTAGATTATAATAATTATAAACCCGAAACTTTAGAAGTTTCATTAACTGAGTTAGATAAATTATTTGAGAAAGGTAATCTTAAATTACTATCTAAAATTGAAAATGAAGGAGTAGGAGTAAGCTATTGAATATCAACCTTAATTTGTTCTGCAGTTATAGACTCACCTTTTACAGTAACAATATATAAACTCGAATTATCTGTATCATCCATGTCTGGAAATTTATTTTCCATGAGCATATTGTTTACAAGCCTTGGTATCGTATTACTATGACCAACAATTAATGTTTTTTCACCTTTTGTTATAAGCTTAAAATCTTCTGTATAAATCTCGTTTGGCGTATAGTTTTGTACACCAATAAAATAATCTTGCGCCACGTAATATGCAGTAAGCTGCGTTCTATTAAATTCTGTTGAAAATATCTGATTAATACCTTTATCACTAAAATAGGTTGCCCAATATTTAGCTCTTTTTAAACCTTCTTCTGTAAGACCAGGATCTTCATTACTAGCGTCGCTTCTGTCTTTTTCTGCATGTCTTATTAAATAATAAATAGTTTCTGTATCATCAATAGGAGTAACAGAACTACTTTTCTCTTCTGAAGTAGATACAATTTCTTTATTTTCTGAATTTTTACATGAAAAAATTACAAGAATTAGACTAAGAAGGATAAACTTTTTCATGATATGAATATGTTGTATGAAGTAGTAAAAATAATATATTTATTTCAATTCTATAGAGCTATAAAAAACATTAAACAATAATTATTTATTTACACTCTCATTTTTCTGAAAGACATAGTTCTTTCTTCAAAATTTCTTGATTCTACAGGGTTTACAACAGATTCAAACATGTTCATTAAACTTTCAGAATGTTCCTCTCTTGTTTGCTTTAATAGATTAAAATGTACAAATGAACTCCACATAACTGCTTTAATTTCAGTTTTTGAATGATTCCACATTCGAATTTCAACTTTTAATGATGAAGCACTGAATTCTAATAATTGAGAATCTATTATTACCTCTTCCATTAAAAAGGCAGGTTTTATATAAGTAATTTGATTACTTCCTACCACCCAACTTTTACCTAACTCTCTTGCCATCTTATAAATATCAATATTGTAATATTTTATTAATTGATCTTCACGAGCATTGATAAGATAATTTATGTAGGATGCATTATTTAAATGATTAAAAGGATCACAATCCTGAAATCTAATTTTAGTAGTACTTTCTAATATTTTTGGTAAATCATTCATAGATTAAATACCGTTCGGTATATGTTAAGTTAAATTTTTTTATAATTGAATGTTATTTTTAATTAATTCATCTATTTCATTCATTGCTTCAAGTAAATAACTTTTATCGTCCATCGTATAAGTCATAAAAATTGCACCTTCAATTCTGCTATATAAATTTTTAGCAAATAGAGTAGCATCTACTGAAGGTTTTATTTCACCATCAATTTTCCCCCATTCTATGAGTTTCGCAATATTATTTTGAGTTTTAGTAATTACATAACGAACTTGACTTAATAAAGAATCACTTTGATTTTTAGAATCGACACCAACGTTTAATATTGGGCAACCACCGAGTTCTTGACTGTAATCATAGTAATCTCTATAAAAATCGGTTATTAAGAACAATTTCTGCAATGGAGATTTGCTTTGTTCTTGGTGTTTTGTGATGTTGGGGTGTAGTTCTCGTATTCTTTGTGGCTCTTGCGGTGGTGCTTGTTCTTGAGGCTGTTGTTCCTGCGCAGATTGTGCGCAGCGTGTCTTGTGTATATGCGTGCGGCTTGTTGTAGAGCGCGCATTACGCTCAGTTC
>JAHRWC010000003.1 GCA_019090365.1 Flavobacteriaceae bacterium | reverse complement strand
GCAAGGTAATAATGCATTTCATCTTGTTATGCATGCATAACAACGAAAACACGCCTATTTTTTATTGATTTTTTTGTTTTTTATAAAGTAAGCCCTTGAAACTAAATACTTTTGAAAAGTATTTAAAGTTGGGGCATGTTTAAAAGTATAAATTCAATTACTCTATTGCGTAAAATTGCAGGATTAGCAATTGCGGTACGTGGTTTATATAAAATCATTTTTATACAAGATAATATACATTATGTATTGTCAAACTTTCTTGATCAGATTCCATTTGAGACATTACTCATAATCCTTTCTTCAATTTTTCCTTTCATTGAATTTTTTATAGGTTTATTAATTTTTAGTAAAGTGAAATTAAAAAAAGCAGTACTTCTAAGTATTGTAGTATATAGTTCACTTGGAATTATCATAATAATGGAGCATATGAGCATGCATTTATTATATTCAGTAGCAATAATAATTTCTTTGCTCTTTCTGTATTTCAATTCTGAAAAAGATAGAAGTAAGAGAATTATATAACTCTAAAGGTAAGATTGATTCTAGGTGATTGAATAACTTTCGATTTAGGAATTTGATGCTGCCAATAATGCTGAGTTTCTCCTTTCATTAAAAGTAAACTTCCATGTTCTAATAAAAGTTTATTGCGGAGCACTTTATTTGTTTTATGCTTTAAATGAAAATAACGCTCAGCACCAAAAGTTAAAGATGCAATAACAGGATTTTTACCTAATTCCTTTTCATCATCACTATGCCAACCTACACTATCATTGCCATCACGATATTGATTTATTAAAACGGTATTGAATGTTAGCTCTGAAATTTTTTCAATCTTATTTTTTAATTCTCGAAGTAGTGGAGTAAAAATTTTAGGCAACATTGTTAATCCAGAATAGGTGTAAGGATCATTATTTAGGCCATATAAAGCTGAAAGTCTTGGTTGTTTATACACTTTACCATACACTTTTATATCATCGTGTTGCCATTCAGTTTCAGATAAAATTCTATTGTAATATTCTGAAGCTTTTTCCGAAGAAATAAAGGAAGGATAATAGACAATATCTGCTTGAGGTAAGTCTAAGTGTATTTCATTTTCTTCCGAAGCAAATAAATTCATTTCTAACTATATAAAAATGCCCAATACATAAGTCCTAATTGAATCGGAAACCTTGCAATCAATAACCATTTTGGCATTTTTAAGGAAGCTTCTTTGTTTTGTAACATGTGAATGTGTACTGGAATAAAAAGTATTAATAGCACAATAATTCCCCATGCTCCAAGAGATTGACTGTCAGTTGTGATCAACATAAATCCGAAAATCATTTCTAAAATTCCAGTCAATAAAACCATGCTACTGTGCCAAGGAATATAAGATGGCATCATACGTTCGTAGATTTTTGGTTTTCTAAAATGATTAAAACCAGCAGCGATAAACAAAACAGCTAAAAGATATTGGTGCCAAGGAAACATATAGTTGTATTTAATGCTTCAAAAGTAGTTTATTTTTATTTCAATATTAAATCAAACACCTTACTGTTTAATAATCTTTTCAACTTTAATTCCTTTCTCAGTTTCTAATTGTACAAACAATAATCCATCTGTAAGCGATGAAATATTTATTTGGTTTGAAGGATTGTTCTTGCTAAGTAATAATCTGCCTGAAACATCATAAATATTTATGTTATTTATTAAAATTTCATTTTGAGAATTTATTATGAAATAATCATGAGTTGGATTTGGGAATAAAGTAATAGTACTTAGAAGTGAATTATCTTTTACGTCAAATAATTCATAATCAATTTCATAGACTTTAACTTGACCAAAAAGGTTTCCTATATCACTAAATTTAGGAGCACCAACAGATAGAAGTGTAGCATCATCATTAAAAGACAAAGCTCTTCCAAACTCTCCACCGTTACCCTGAATGCCATTATCTAATTGTATCCATTCATTATTTATAGATTTGTAAAGCATCACCGAGCCATTGCCAATAGGATTGCCTATTGCAATAATATTTCCGTCAGCACTAATAGTAGCTTGACCTTCTATATAAAAAAACTCCTCGGTAGGGTTATTAATAATATTAGTTCCAACTTGAGTCCAAACGTTATTGATATAATTATAAACTTTTGTTTCAATAAATAATACTTCATTTACATCTTCCTTATAAGTATTTATAACAAAAGCATCTCCATGTTTATTTAAATCAAAATTTAATTTAAATTGATAAAATGGCTCAGCTTCTATTTCACCAATCTGATTCCATTGGTTGTTTTCATAGATATAAATATTAATTGAATGAGAAAGTCCTCCATTAAAATTTAAAGCTGCAATAATATTTCCTGTACTATCAATATCAACAGGTAATCCCCAAAAAACTCCATTACTAATTATAACATCACCTTTTAGTTGCCAATCATTATTTAAAAACTCATAGACCTTTAATTCATTACTGATTGAATTTGATACAATTACTGTATTGCCCAAATCATTTAGCTTTGCAGTACCTTCATCTATATCAATAGGATTCCCCATTAATTGCCAATCATCATTTACAAATTCATAAATAGTAACAACAGAATTTCCACCAGAGTACGATCCTGTACTCATTGCTAAAACAGAGCCATCAACATTTAAGCTAATATGAAAACCTTTATCATCTGGATATTGATCGCCAATATCACTACCTTTTTGAATCCATTCTCCATTTTGGAATTCAAAAACTCTTCCCATCCCAAGATCCTCAAAAAATGGATTTGTATATAGATAACCGATAGCTAAAACATCACCTGTATTGTTAAAACTTAAAGATGCACCTGCTTGCAGATTGTTTTCTGAACCGTTAATTTCATTTCCAATTTGGGTGACTTGAGCTATTAAAAAATAATTTGCAAATACAAAAAGACAAAGTGTGATAAGTATTTTTTTCATGTTTATGTAATGTTAATATGTAAACATTGAGGGGGAATAAATAAAACAGAAATAAAATGTTTTATTTCACAAGTTTATTAAAAGAGTGCTTTGCTAAGTTACTGAATAAAAATAAAAAACCCGCTAAAAACAATTCTTAGCGGGTTCAATACTATTTATAAAATTATTTATTTAATCATATCATAACTACGTTTAATAAAGGTAGTTAATTCTTCCCCTTTTAAAAGGTTTTGAGATAAACGAGCTAAATCTAATGCTTGATTTACCAAACGTTCTTTTTTCTTCTGAGTTTTAGTATTTAAAATTTCACCTACTAACTCATGATTGGTGTTTACAATTAAATTGTACATATCTGGCATGTTACCCATTCCAAACATTCCACCGCCACCACCAGACTGTTGCATCTCTTTCATACGGCGCATAAATTCAGGTTGAGTAATGATAAATGGATTCGCTTGACTATCCATAGATTCTAATTGTACAGAAAACTTTTCTTGAGGAATAATTCCAGTTAACAACTCTTTTAAAGTTGTTTTTTCGTCTTCATTTAATTTAGAAATCTGCTCTTCTTCCTTCTTGATTAGGTTGTCAATATGATCACCATCTACACGTACAAACGTTGTGTTTTCATTTTCAGATTCTAATTTCTGAATCAAGTGCGAAACAATAGGAGAATCTAAGAATAATACTTCGTATCCTTTTTCTTTCGCAGCTTCAATATACGAGTGTTGCTCGTCTTTATTAGAAGCGTATAACACTACTAATTTCTCGTCTTTGTCAGTTTGAAGGTCTTTAACTTTTTCTTTTAATTCTTCAAATGTATAATGTGTTCCATCTACGGTTGGATATAAAGCAAATGCTTGTGCTTTTTCGAAGAATTTCTCTTCTGAAAGCATTCCGTATTCAATTACGATTTTAATATCGTTCCATTTTTGCTCAAAATCTTCACGGTTAGAATTGAAAAGACTTTTTAATTTATCAGCAACTTTACGTGTAATGTAGCTTGAAATCTTTTTAACAGCACCGTCTGCTTGCAAGTAACTTCTAGAAACATTTAACGGGATATCTGGAGGATCGATAACTCCACGTAACATCGTTAAAAATTCAGGAACAATACCTTCCACATTATCCGTTACGAATACTTGGTTTTGATATAACTGAATTTTATCCTTTT
>JAHRWC010000311.1 GCA_019090365.1 Flavobacteriaceae bacterium | reverse complement strand
TTAATAAGTTACCTTCTTTTTGAAATTTCTAATGAAGAAGGGTTTGTAGAAGGAATTAAAAATGAAATGCTGCAGCAATTTTCTGAAATTAATACAAGCAGTTATTATTTTATTCGAAAAAGCAGTAGGAAAATATTAAGAGATTGCAAAAAGTTCATCCGTTATTCACAAAATAAAGAAACTGAAGTTGAACTACTCCTCTTCTATTGTCATCAATTGTACAACTTTAATCCTTCAATTAAAAAAAGTAAGGCACTAGTAAATCTATATTTCAGACAACTAGAATTTATCAAGAAGAAAGTAACAACACTTCATGAAGATTTACAATATGATTATCAAGAAGAAATTGAAACATTAGAAACATTATAAAAAAATAAATATGATTACGATATACCATAACCCAAGATGCAGCAAATCAAGAGAGTGCAATGTATTCTTAGAAACAAGTGGAAATGATATGCAGGTTATTAATTATATGAAAACCCTATTTACATTCGAAACTTTAAAAAATGTGATTGACTTACTAAAAATTAACCCAATAGAGTTAGTGAGAAAAAATGAACAAATATGGAAAGATAGTTTTAAAGGAAAAGATTTAAGTGATGATGAAATAATAACTGCAATGGTTGAAAACCCTAAATTAATTCAACGCCCTATTGTAGTAAATGGAAACAAAGCTATAATTGCTAGACCTTTAGAAAAGATGAACGAAATATTATAGTTTAACCACTTTATTCATTATCTCTTTTTTAACACAATTTTAGTACTTCCAAGATAAACCCACTAGTACTTTCGTAGTCTAATTCCAAAAAACCACAATGAGAATTTATATTACTCTTCTTTGCCTCTTTATTACAACAATCACTTTTGCTCAAAGACCAGAAAGCAAAACGGTTACTATTTCAGGAAAAATAGTTGAAAAAGGTTCCGATTTACCCTTAGAATATGCGACGGTTGTTATCATCGATCGAAATGACAAAATTATTACTGGCGGAATTACAGATACAAAAGGATATTATTCAATAGAAATTGCTTCAGGAGTTTACACTGTTCAATATGAATTCATTTCATATAAAACAGTGAAAATGAATAATCAGAAGTTATTTAAAGATAAAACCTTACCCACAATAGCATTAGAGTTAGATGCAGATAGCTTGGATGAAGTTGTGATTCGTGCTGAAACTACTGAAGTTCAAGTGCGTTTAGATAAAAAAATATATAATATAGGTAAAGATTTAACCTCTGGTGGCGCTACTGTTAGTGATGCATTAAATAATGTTCCAAGTGTTACAGTTGATGTAGATGGAACTATTAATTTAAGAGGAAATGAAAATGTAAGAATTCTTATTAATGGAAAACCTTCAGCTATTGCTGGATTTGGATCTACAGATGCATTAAGACAGTTACCTGCAGAATCGATAGAACGTGTTGAAGTGATCACCTCTCCATCTGCAAGGTATGACGCAGAAGGAACTGCTGGAATTTTGAATATTATTCTTAAAAAAGAAAAAACTATCGGATTGAATGGTTCAGTTGCAACTAGCTTCAATTATCCTTTAGGTTCTGGAATTACAACCAATATAAATGTAAGAACAGAAAAATTTAATATTTTTAATACAACAGGCTTACGATATAGTGATGCTCCTGGTAATGCCTTTTTCGATAATAATTATTTTAGTAGAACTGAAATTGACGAAGAAACTGGCGAAACAATTATAATAGAACCTACTTTTAATCGTACTACTGAAGAAAGAGAGTATGAAAGGCTTCGTAAAGGATTTAATACAAACTTAGGGATGGAGTATTTCTTAACGAAAGAATCTTCACTAACCGCTACTGGATTCCTTAGGTTGGGAGATAATAATACTACGACTACAAATACAACAAATGATTTTGCACCCTCAAATACTCTACAATTTAATAGAGTTCGAATTGAAGATGAAGACGAAGAAGACACGAGTTATCAATTTTCATTGAACTATGAGAACAATTTAAATAAGAACGGTGAAAAATTAACGATTGATTTGCAATATGAAAAAGATGATGAAACTGAAAGTTCTTTAATCAATGAACAAAACACTTTCCCTGAAGTTATAAATCTCTTAGGTGAAAAAATTATTGCAATTGAAGATAATAAAGAATACTTAGCTCAAGCAGATTATGTCTTACCAATAGGTGAAAATGCACAATTTGAAGTTGGGTATCGTGGAAAATTTGATAAATCTATTACAGATTATACGCTACTGGAAGAAAATCTTGCAGGTGGTTTTGATAGAAATGATAGTATTTCTAATGTATTTACTTACAATGAAGATACAAACGCTTTCTATACTCAATATGGTAACAAATTTGGGAAGTTCTCATTTTTATTAGGTTTAAGGCTAGAAAACACGCAATTAAAAGGAAATTCAACCGGAGAAGATGTAGCGACAGAGGATGATTTCTCTATTAACTTTAAAAATGATTATACCGAATTGTTTCCAACGGTAAATTTAGTGTATGAAATAGGCGAAAGAGAAAATGTAACATTAGGTTATAATAGAAGAATCAATAGACCTCGTCATTGGTTTATTAATCCTTTTCCTTCTCGTTCAAGTGAGGCTAATATATTTCAAGGTAATCCTGGTTTAAATCCTGCATTTGCAAGTGCATTTGATTTAGGCTATTTAAAACGTTGGAAAAAGCTGACGCTTACTTCTTCAATTTATTATCAATATGAAACAGATGCTTTCGCACGTGTTAAAGAAGATACTGGTGAAACAACATCGAATGGGATTCCAATAATTAGAACCATTCCTATTAATTTATCTACAAATCAAAGATATGGTTTCGAAGCAGGAATAATGTACAACCCAGCTAAATGGTTACGATTAAATGGTAGTTTTAATATTTATAAGTTTGAAACTGAAGGTGTTTTTAATGATGTTGATTATGGAACCGATGATACTAGTTGGTTTTCAAGATTTAATGCTAAAGTGATACTTCCTTATAAGGTTGAATGGCAAACAAGCGGAATGTATAGAGGTCCAAGAAATGATTCTCAAACAGAAAGTAAAGGAATGTTTATGATGAATTTAGCTTTGAGCAAGGATATAATAAACGATAATGCTACTGTTGCTTTTAATGTAAGAGACTTGTTAAACACAAGAAAGAGACAATCATTTACACAAACTGAAACATTTACAAGTGATAGTGAGTTTCAATGGAGAGAACGACAATTCACTTTGTCATTTACGTATCGTTTTAATCAGAAAAAAGAACGCAATAGAGGTTCACGTAATGGTGGAGGTGATGAAGGCGAAGATTTTGGAGGTTAAATAGTTACATAAATTATATTGCATAAAAAAAGACCCATCGTTAAATGGGTCTTTTTTTTATATACTAATTAGAAACTACTCTAATTCTTTTTGTCTTGCTTCACGTTTCATTTTCCATTGTTCTAACAATGATCCTCCAATCCAATAAGGAACTACAAATCCTATTAAGAAAATCATTAACCAAAATCCTATTGTTAATATAGTTAAGAATGCTAAAAATCCTAAATATTGATCGAAATCAAACATAATGTAAACGTGTTTAAATTTAAAGGACAAATATAAAGTTTAAATTTCATAAAAAATAATAATTTTTTCGAATTATTAACAAGAAATAAACAGATGCAATCTTTAGAAAAATTGCCGTTTTATGTACCTTTGTACTACTTCAGAAATAAATAATATGAAACGAGCATGCTAAAAGTTTTATCCTTTAATGAATTGATAAATAGCGAACAGCATCTAATCGTTACTATAAATATAGACACATGAAATACAGAATAGAAAAAGATACTATGGGAGAGGTTCGTGTACCTGCCGATAAACTTTGGGGAGCTCAAACTGAACGCTCTCGTAATAATTTTAAAATTGGAAGACCTGCTTCCATGCCTATTGAGATCATTTATGGTTTTGCGTATTTAAAAAAATCTGCTGCCTTTGCAAATTGTGAATTAGGTGCATTAGCTGAAGATAAAAGAGATTTAATCGCTGCGGTTTGCGATGAAATTTTAGAAGGCAAACACGATCAACAATTTCCTTTAGTTATCTGGCAAACTGGTAGTGGTACTCAAAGTAACATGAATGTTAATGAGGTAATTGCAAATCGTGGACACCAAATTGCAGGTAATACTATAGGAGAAGGTGAAAAAACACTTCAACCAAATGATGATGTAAATAAATCTCAATCATCAAATGATACATTTCCAACAGGAATGCATATTGCGGCATATAAAAAATTAATAGAAGTAACCATACCAGGAGTAAAACAACTTCACACTACTTTATCAAATAAAGCCCAAGAATTTGATTCTGTTGTGAAAATTGGTAGAACCCATTTAATGGACGCTACTCCCCTAACCCTAGGACAAGAGTTTAGTGGATATGCTTCACAATTAGAACATGGTTTATTTGCTTTAGAAAACACTTTAGCGCATCTAGCTGAAGTTGCCTTAGGTGGAACTGCAGTAGGAACTGGAATCAATACTCCAAAGGGGTATTCCGAAAAAGTTGCTGGTTATATTGCTTCTTTTACAGAATTACCATTTATAACTGCAAAAAATAAATTTGAAGCATTAGCAGCACATGATGCTATTGTTGAATCTCATGGTGCATTAAAACAATTAGCAGTATCATTAAATAAAATTGGAAATGATATACGTTTATTAGCTAGTGGACCTCGTAGTGGTATTGGAGAAATTATAATTCCAGCAAATGAACCTGGTTCTTCAATTATGCCTGGAAAAGTGAATCCTACGCAATGTGAGGCACTTACTATGGTTTGTGCTCAGGTTATAGGTAATGACATGGCTATCGCTGTTGGTGGTATGCAAGGTCATTATGAATTAAATGTATTTAAACCTGTAATGGCTTCAAATTTCTTATTATCAGCTCAATTATTAGGTGATGCATGTGTATCATTCGATGAAAATTGTGCAAAAGATATTGAGCCGAATCTAGAGGTAATCAAAAAGCAATTAAATAATTCTTTAATGTTAGTTACGGCTTTGAATACAAAAATAGGATATTATAAAGCTGCCGAAATTGCAAATACTGCACATGAAAATGGAACTACTTTAAAAGAAGAAGCCGTAAGACTTGGATATTTAAGCCCTGAAGAATTTGATGAATGGGTTCGTCCTGAAGATATGGTTGGCAAATAACATAGAAATATACAGTAAGTATTTGTAGGAAAGCACTCTAGGAAGAGTGCTTTTTTATTTAAAAACATCGATTAAATGCATTTTTGTTAGCTGTATTGCATATTTTTATTATATTGGACTACCCAAATGATTAAAACCTACTAATATGAAGTTAAAAACTTTACCCTTATTCTTATGTCTTTTTATAGCGTTAGTTATAAATAGTACTCCTTCATATTCTGCTAAATCTAAAGAAAAGAGAATTGTGAAATTACCTGATTACAAGGAGGTTACACTACCAAACTCTATATCAAATAATTATAATTCTAATATA
>JAHRWC010000310.1 GCA_019090365.1 Flavobacteriaceae bacterium | reverse complement strand
GTCATTCTATTTTTCATTATATATTTATTGAATTAATACATTTCGAAATCAACAAAAAAAAGAGATTGCTTTTTAAGGCAATCTCTTTTTTTGTTGAAATATTTTAATCTTTTACTTTATGATAAACTTCTTTGAAACTGAAGTTTTGTTATCTATTGTAAATGTAGCTACATAAACTCCCGTACTTAATGATTGAGTAGAAACACTCCCTCTTTTAGTAGTAATTGAAGTTTCAGAAACTTTCTTTCCTTGAATATCAAAAATTGAAAGTGATTCAAATTCACTAGTTGAAGCTTCCAAATTATAGTTTAATTGTCCATTTTGAGTAGTAATTGAAATTGTACTCGCTTCATTGTCATTCACAGATAAAATATTGCTCTTAGCTGTTTCAATTAAATATTCAGTACAAAGTTTTGCAAATTTTGCTGAATGACTAGCTGATCCAACAAGACTATACGTATCGCTTGGAGAATGGATATCACCATTGTGTTGTCCAAAATTAGCTTCAAATGGAAAAGCAGACATATATCCTTCACCTGTCCAACTTGCATGATCTGAACAACCATAATTACAAAGAGAAGTACCATACGTTACTTGATGATCTCCAGTTGCATTGTAATGATCCATTAAGCTCATTAAATAATTATTCAAAGTTGCATTTGTATAATCAGTAATAAATGAAACATCAATAGCAGATCCATTATAAAGAGTCATATCAAACTGAACCGCAGAAATTACATTCACATTATTATTAGCGTAATCTTGAGCAATTTCAGCAGAACCAACTAATCCAATCTCTTCAGCAGCATATGCCATAACTTCAATCGTTTTATTAGGAACAAATCCTAATTCGAATAAAGCTCTAATTGATTCGGTCATGGTAGCAATTCCGGAAGCATCATCATCGGCTCCAGGTGCGTCGTTATTATCCCATGAAGTTGAATCTAAATGCCCACCTACTACTACAAATTCGTCTGGAGTATCAGCTCCTTCAATAGTCATAATTACTGAAGGCATGTTAGTATTTACGTGATTAAAAAGGCGAACACTTACATCGGTTCTACCGTACAATGCTGCCATTGCTTCCCATTTATCTTTTAAATCGTTAGAAACTTGTATCGCAATTGCATAGTCATGGTAACGAGTTCCGTATGCTTCTAATTCTAATATATGATCCTCAATATTTTGAGTGTTTATTAAATCTAATGCTTGATTTACTAATACATCTTCAGTTATTGTAAATGGCATTCTATTAGCAGGAATTTCTCTAATTTCTTTATAAAGAGCTGCTATAGCTTCTTCTCTAGAGCTTTTAAAAATATAACCAGGACCGTGTACTAATACTTTATCATGTAAAAAATGTCCTGCATGTTCCGTAAAATAAACAGCAGCTTCATTTCTTCTTTTCTCTAAAATTTCAACTTCTTCTGGTAAATCCTTTTTCAGTTCTAATGCATCAGATAAAGACATTGTAGCATAAATACTTTTCTGTTCTTGTGCAAAACTAAAAATCGAGATTAGTAAAGCTACAAGCGTTATTAAGTGTAGTTTCTTCATAATTTATTTTTTTCTTTAAAATTACTATTTTATTGCTAAACTAACTCTTAAAATAAAATATTATTTAATTCAGAAATAACTGAAAATAAAAATATATACATTAAAAATATCTTCCTTATTTTAGCAAAAAAGAAACAATGCCAAATCATCAACTTTATCCTGAAGGCTGGGTAGATAAATATTCAGACTACTTGTTTAATTTTACCATTGCTCGTGTGAGTGATAGTGAGATTGCAAAGGATTTAATTTCTGAAACCTTTTTGGCAGGTTTAAAGTCTAAGGACAATTTTAAAGGAGAAGCAAGTGAGCGTACTTGGCTCATTTCTATACTAAAAAGAAAGATCATTGATCATTACCGTAAAATTAATTCTAACAAAGGAAAAGCGGAAGTTAGAATAAATTATAGAGATGACGAATCTGAAGGTGATTGGTTAGAAGAGCGAGTAAGTGATCCATATGATAGGACCGCAGAACATGATCTTGAAAATAAAGAATTAGGTTTAGCTATCTTAAATTGTTTAGGAACATTGAACGAAAAACAAGCCGCTATTTTTAAAATGAAAACAATTGATGGATTTGATACTGAAGCCATTTGTAATGAATATAATATCACACCGTCTAACCTATGGGTAATTATACATCGGGCAAGAACAGCAATGGCTGATTGTCTTAAGGATAATTGGTTTTAAAAATATTAAATAATGAAATGTAAAGATGCAAATCACGTATGTGATAAAAGCCAATACAAAGAATCAAGTTTTTGGGAAAAAGTAAAATTAAATTTTCATTTAATTTATTGCAGGGCTTGCAGAAAATACTCATCTAATAATGGTAAACTTACTGATATTATGAATGAGTCTAAAATTGAGACTATTAACACTTCTGATAAAGATAAAATGAAAGAGCAGCTAAAAAAAGAAATGGCTAACTAATTCTTTCAAGAAAAAAAAATAACAAAATCCAAGCAATCGGAATACTCTCAACCCAAAATGAGGCGTAATATTTCGATTGTTTTTTTTGTGCAAAAAGAATACATAAAGCTATTAATAT
>JAHRWC010000309.1 GCA_019090365.1 Flavobacteriaceae bacterium | reverse complement strand
TTTTAAAGTAATCTATAAAAGAAGCTTCAACTTCTATTGTTTTACCATCTAAAGAAAATTTAGCATCATCAATTGATGATTTTACAATTTTTGAAGGAAACGAGTACTTTAATTTATACCTCATTGCTCCCATAAAAGATTCTGTTTTCTTCAAACTATCAACTTCTTGTTGATGCTTCTCTACATCTTTTATATATGAGTCTCTTATAAATTTTTTATTTTTATAAGAATATGAAACTCCAATAACTTCATTTTCCTCTTCATCTTCATTATTCATACCATCATGATCCCCCATATTTGGCATTAAAGATTTAGTTTGACCTAAACCATTAAAAATGTCGTTCGCTTCATTAATCGATTTAAAATCTGTGTACATATTAAAAACCATCTCCCCTTTTTCAGTATCCATTACTGTTTGAATATGATAATTCTCCAACTTCTTCAATTGCATTTGTTTTTCTTCAGAAAGCTGTGAAATACTATCCTTTTTTTCATCTAAAAAAGTTTTCATTGAAATAATCGTATCCAATTTAGTAGGTATTGAATCTTTCATCATATCACCTCCCATAGCCATTAGCTCACCCATGTCCATTACAATAGCCATTCTTCCACTACCATCTTCATTTAATTGTAATGTTTCAGTAAATTGACAACTGATAAGACTTATAGAAAGTGCTACTAGAAAAAATAATTTTTTAATCATCTTTTAATTTTTTGGGTTATTAATAATAATTAGTGCGGCTATTACTCCAGGAATCCACCCACAAACAGTTAATATTAATACTATTAAAATGGATCCACATCCTTTATCGATAACTGCTAAAGGTGGAAATAAAATTGAAAGTAAGACTCTCCAAATGCTCATAATGTATATTTTGTAAAGATAATTTAAAAACTACATATGGGTCGTAATTATTATAAATATGTTACGGTTAAGCGGAAATCTATATATTTGAATTATTATTTATATGCTATGAAGCCCATTCAAAAAATTACATTTTTACTACTCCTTTTTTCACCAATGTTTTTGATGGCTCAATATCATTTTTCTGGATATGTGGACAAACAACACTGGAAAGGTGAAGTATATCTTTCTATCATAGAGGATTACAGAAAAATTTCAGGGGTATATCCTGAACAAATTATTAGTAAAACACTACCTGATGAAGATGGATTTTTTGAATTTACTGGCGACAATCTTCATTTAGATAATCGAATTTATAGAATTCATGTAGATACCTGTTCAGAAACCGAAAAAAATGCAACTCATTATACAGGACATTGCCCCAATAGTGAGGAAATTATTTTTGTAGCGAATAATACCGATACATTATCATTGCCCTTTTCTTTTGATTCTGAAATGTTTTGCACCGTGGTTTCTGGTAATGAAAAAGCCCAAGCATTTATTAAAATAGACTCATTAAAAAATGATATGCAATTCGCTTTTGGAAGCTATCGAAGTGAAGCAAATCGGAAGATAAATTCAGAAAAATGGTTTAAAACCTTACAATCGTTTGGAGAAGAATTAAATGAGCCTTTAGCTGAATTGTACATCTATTCTTTTTTATCAGATCGAACCAATGATCTTCACTCCTACTACTTAAAAGATTTAAATGAGAATACATATTATGACCGCTTATTAAAAAGGTTGAATACAACGTATCCTGAAACTAATTATACAAATCAATTTACAAAAGAATTACATTCAGATAAATACTTAATTAATCCAGATTCAGAAAAAGAGAAAAACACAAATCCTTGGCTTTATTTAGTTATAGCCTTACTGATTCTTTCTTTACTCGCTAATTTATATTTAATTCTAAAACTGAAAAAAGCTGCAACTAATTCACCTTCCTTAGAAAGCAGGTTAACTAGCCAAGAAAAGAAAATATTGGATTTAATTTTACAGAATAAAACCAATAAAGAAATTGCTTCAGAGATTTTTGTAAGTGTTAGTACCGTAAAAACACACATAAACAACTTATATAAAAAATTAAAAGTGACCTCTCGTGATGAGGTTAAGTCGCTGTTTAATAAATAATTATAAAAATTTAGTCTGGGGTCTAGTCCTAATTTCGACCCCGATTTTCTTTTAAATCCCTTTCATTTATTGAAGTTTTGGAACCTACTAATTCAAAACTAATCACATGAAAAAATTAACACACATTGTAAGTATTCTTTTATTTTCCACGCTATTACTCCAAGCACAATCATTCAATAATGAGATAAGCAAAGATGTAAAAACGCCTTATTTATTAGGTAAAATAAACAAGGACGCTTTGAGTTCAGATACTTATAAAGAATGGTTTGTAAAAAATTATAATGCCTATCCATCCAAGACTAATATTATAAATCATAAAGAACTTTCAACCTACACTATCAAAGCATTTATAGGTACTTGGTGTGGCGATAGTAAAAAGGAAATTCCTCGATTTTATAAAATTTTAGAAGAAACAGATTTTAATTTAGATCGATTTACATTAGTGGCTTTAGATAGAGAAAGAGCAGCCTACAAACAAAGTCCAGGCGGTGAAGAGGAAGGACTAAACATTCATCGTGTACCTACTTTTATTTTTTATAAAGATGGTAAAGAAGTGAATCGAATAGTCGAATCACCTGTTACATCCTTAGAGGAAGACATTCAAAATATACTACAAGAAAATTATACACCCAACTATCAATCGGTTGCAATGGTAGATGATTTATTAATTAAATATGGTCTTCCTAAGTTTCAGAAGAAATTAAAAAAGGTTTCAAAAAAGCTGAAAGGTATTAGTGTAAAATCTTCAGAATTAAACACATACTCTTCTGTTTTATTCTTTTCAGAAAGAAAAAGTGAAGCCATTGCTGTCGCAAAACTAAATATTTTATTATATCCAGAAGAGTATCATCCTTATTTAAGTTTAGCGCATAAATTGAATAGAATGGACAATAAAACGGAAGCATTACTCAATTATCAAAAAGCATTAGAATTAGATCCTGAAAACGAAAAAATCAAGGGATATATAAATGATTTAAAAACAAATTCGGCTAAAAGCTAATTAATTGACTGATTCTCTTTTTTTTCTATTCAAATAGTATAATTTTGTGCCTGCTTATTAAAAAGGTAGGCACTAAAAATTAATATCTATGCAATTATCTGAACAAGAACAAGTTCGAAGAGAAAAACTCTCACAACTAAGAGAGTTAGGTATTAACCCATATCCACCCGAATTATATCCTGTGGATCATACTTCTGAAACAATAAAACAGAAGTTTGAAGAAGGTAAAAAGGTGGTAATTGCAGGAAGATTAATGCGAAAGAAGGTACAAGGAAAAGCTTCATTTGCTGAATTACAAGATAGTGTTGGTCGTATTCAAGTCTATTTTAATAGAGATGAAATGTGTCCTGGCGAAGACAAATCATTATACAATGATGTCTTTAAAAAACTAATCGATCTTGGAGATTTTGTAGGGATTGAAGGAACACTTTTTACTACGAAAGTTGGTGAAATGACTGTGTTAGTAAATAACTTCAATTTACTATCTAAAACGCTAAGACCTTTACCGCTTCCAAAAACAGATGCTGAAGGAAATGTTTATGATGAGTTTAACGACCCTGAATTAAGATACCGTCAGCGTTATGTAGATTTGGTTGTGAACCCGAAAGTAAAAGAAACTTTTATAAAAAGAACCAAGCTATTTAATGCGATGCGTTCTTTCTTTACAGACGCAGGGTATTACGAAGTTGAAACTCCAATACTACAACCAATTCCAGGAGGTGCTGCAGCAAGACCATTTATTACACATCACAATTCATTAGATGTTAAAATGTATATGCGAATTGCATGCGAATTATACCTAAAGAAATTAATCGTAGGTGGATTCGATGGTGTGTTCGAATTTGCGAAAACTTTTAGAAATGAAGGGATGGACCGTACCCATAATCCAGAGTTTACCATGATGGAAATCTATGTGGCTTATAAGGATTATAACTGGATGATGGACTTTACTGAAAAATTGTTAGAGCATTGTGCAGTTGCAGTTAACGGAAGTTCTAAAACAGTGTTTGGAGACAATGAAATTGACTTTAAAGCACCATATGCTAGAGTAACGATGGCAGACTCCATTAAACATTTTACAGGATTTGATATTTCTGGGAAGTCTGAAGATGAAATTAGAGCTGCTGCTGAAGGCATGGGAATTGAAGTTGATGACACCATGGGTAAAGGGAAATTAATCGATGAGATTTTTGGTGAAAAGTGTGAAGCTAATTATATACAACCTACATTTATTACAGACTATCCTAAAGAAATGAGTCCTTTAACCAAGGAACACAGGTCAAATCCTGAATTAACTGAGCGTTTCGAATTAATAATATGTGGTAAAGAATTAGCGAATGCTTATTCTGAATTAAATGACCCTATCGATCAAAGAGAACGATTTGAAGATCAAGTAAAATTAGCAGGACGCGGAGATGATGAAGCTACCGAGTTTATCGATCAAGATTTCTTAAGAGCCTTAGAATACGGAATGCCTCCAACTTCTGGTATGGGAATTGGGATGGATCGTTTTATCATGTTTTTAACCAACAATGCATCGATACAAGAAGTATTGTTCTTCCCTCAAATGAAACCAGAAGTGAAGCAAGTTGCTATGACCGATGAAGAAAAAATTGTGTTTAATATATTAAAAGACAATTCTCCAATCGATCTTATTGAACTTAAAACACAAGCTGGGTTAAGTAATAAAAAATGGGACAAATCCATTAAAGGATTAACTAAAAATGGTTTAGCAAAAGTTTCTAAAACAGACGATGGTTTGTTTGTGGAGGTAGTTTAATTACAAATTATCATTCTGAATTTGATTCAGCATCTAAAATGAAAGGATTTACTTCACAGTAAATCCTCTTTTTTTGGGTTAAAAAAAGAAAAAGG
>JAHRWC010000308.1 GCA_019090365.1 Flavobacteriaceae bacterium | reverse complement strand
TCATCACTATTTTGAACATACGTTAAGTTATTTCCACGTTGTTTCACTTCTGAAACAACCATATTATCTGAAAGTTCAAAAGTGATTTCATCTAAGTTTTCCTTAGCGATAAAATAAGAAGTTACATCTCCTGTAATTAAAGCAACACTTGGATCAATTTCAAATTCTAATCGATGGTACTTTAAATCGTAGTTTCCTGTGTTTAAATTTCGTTCTCCCTGCATAATTTTAAGTGCAGATTTCGTTTCGGATTCAATAATTGATGAAAGATCATCAACAATTTTAACTTGGGCAGTAGCAATAAAAGATATAAAAACCACTGCTAATAATACTATTTTTTTCATGGTTGAATAGTTATGGAGGGTTTATATTTAATACAAAATTACGACACAAACAGTTAGTGTAATGTAACATTTGTAACTTAACTTTGCACTTTCTTAAATTAATTTTGAAATATGCTAAAGTTTTTTTCTAGGTATAAGTTTTTAGGAGTAGTAATGTTGGTTTTAGCCATCATTATAATCTCTATTATTTATCAAATTTTAGATCCTATAAAAGTACTTCCTGTATTTCAACCCAATAAAGTAAACGCCGAATTAGTTGATAGTACGGTGCAACATGTTAAAAAATACCATACTATTTCAGACTTTGCTTTGACCAATCAGAATGGAGAAATAATTACCCAGAAAAATTACGAGAACAAAATATATGTAGCCGATTTCTTTTTTACAACATGTCAAACTATATGCCCTAAAATGACAGGGAATATGGCTTTGATTCAAGAAAAAATTAAAAATGATTCCACTATCATGTTACTTTCACATTCGGTGACACCAGAAATTGATACCGTTGCTCAACTTAAAAGATATGCTATAGAAAAAGGAGTTGATGATAGAAAATGGAATTTAGTTACAGGCGACAAAAAGCAAATCTATGATTTAGCTCGAAAATCTTATTTAGCAGCAAAAGATGTTCCTTACGATCCATATGATTTGGTGCATACAGAGAATTTTATTTTAGTTGATACTAAGAAAAGAATTAGAGGGTTTTACGACGGAACTAATTCAGAAGATATCGAACAATTACTTATAGATATTGATATTTTAAAAAAGAATCATTAAATTTTTATAGGTTCATTTTATAATTACGACTATATAGTCTACTTTTGTTGTTTAAAATCAATCTAAATAATAATTCATGGCTACAATTGCTTCATTAGAATTAGGTCAAAGCGGTATAATCAAGGATTTTCCTGTCAATGCTGTTCCTTTAAAGCTTTTGGAAATGGGTTGCTTGCCAGGAAATGAAGTTTCTTTAATTCAGACTGCTCCCTTTAATGATCCATTATATTTAAATATAAACGGATGTCATTTAGCCATTCGCAAAGAAACTGCTGCTAAGATTGAAATTGAATTGATCCATGGCTAAACAAATCAATGTTGCGCTAATTGGAAATCCTAATACAGGAAAAACTTCCGTTTTTAATAGACTTACAGGACTTAATCAAAAGGTAGGAAACTATCCTGGTATTACGGTTGAAAAAAAACAAGGAACCTGTAAATTAAAAAGAAATCTTAAAGCTCATGTTTTAGATTTACCAGGAACTTATAGTTTAAATGCTTCTTCTCTTGATGAAAATGTAGTAATTGAATTATTACTAAATAAAAAAGATAAAGATTTTCCAGATGTTGCTGTGGTGGTTACAGAAGTAGAAAACCTAAAAAGAAACCTTCTTTTATTTACACAAATTAAAGACCTAGGAATTCCTACTATTCTTGTCGTGAATATGGCAGATCGTATGAAACGTAAAGCCATTTCTCTAGATGTAAAAGCGCTAGAGAAAAAGTTACATACAAAAATAGCATTGGTTAGTTCAAGAAAAAATTTAGGCTTTGATGACTTAAAAGAATTAATTTCTGATTATAAAAAGCTTTCTCTTGAGCCCTGTGTAAATTCATCTGTTATCGCTCCAGAATATTTTGACAGACTTAGAAAAGCATTTCCAAAGCAAGATTTATATAAACTTTGGTTAGTAATAACTCAAGACGTTAACTTCGGAAAACTATCTAGAAAAGAATTAAAAGGAGTTTCTCTATTTAAAACAGAATCTGAAAGTAATTTAAAAAGACTTCAGCAAAAAGAAACGATAAAACGATATCAGTTTATCAATAATGCTTTAAAAGAATCTTTAACCATTGATAAAGCAAATGCAAAGGATTTTCGTTCTCGAATTGATAGGGTTTTAACTCATAAAGTTTGGGGATATGTCATTTTCTTCTTGGTTTTATTTGTAATATTTCAGGCAATTTTCGATTGGAGTACTTATCCAATGGATTTTATTGACAGCTCTTTTGCCTCTATTAGTGAGTGGTTAAACTTAAATTTACCTGAAGGAGATTTTTCTAATTTAATTACTGAAGGAATCATCCCAGGATTAGGTGGAATCGTAATATTTATTCCACAAATTGCCTTTCTATTTTTATTTATTTCCATCCTTGAAGAGAGCGGCTATATGAGTCGAGTAGTCTTTTTAATGGACCGAATCATGAGACGATTTGGGCTAAGTGGTAAAAGTGTAGTTCCATTAATTTCTGGAACAGCTTGTGCGATCCCTGCGATTATGGCAACACGTAATATCGAGAACTGGAAAGAACGCCTTATCACAATATTAGTAACTCCATTTAC
>JAHRWC010000307.1 GCA_019090365.1 Flavobacteriaceae bacterium | reverse complement strand
TTCGAAGTATTTCCATGACCTGTTGTATTAACTCTAAGTGCCGAATTACCTGTTGAAGTATTAGCATAACCAGTAGTATTAGTTAGTAGCGATGAAGATCCAGTTGCAGTATTACCATAACCTGTTGTGTTAGACTGAAGTGATGAGTATCCAACTCCAGTATTATTACTTCCAGATGTATTATCCCGCATAGCATTTAAGCCTATTCCAACATTTCTATTATCTGTATCATCATCATTGGCTCCTGCATTAATACCTAAAAAAATTGAAGAACCATTGTCTGTACCATCATTATCAGATTTCCCGTCTACTAAATCATTTATTCTATGTGACCCTCCACTATTTATAGGCACCCAACTTGTGCCGCTATTTCTCCAATAATAAAAGGTGCTATCTGTAGTTAAAAAAACAAGCATTCCATTTTGGTCTGCTGTTGGGTTGGAAGTAGGAAAAGCATCAATTCTAGGAATTAAAATACCATCTGTATTTGCTGGCGCTGCACTATTAGATGCCTCCATATCTAACAAAGCAGTTGGAGAAGCATCATTAATTCCTACTCTTCCATTCTTTAACCAGGTCATACGTTCGGCTTCATTACCTGCAAAGTTCCTTGACCATAAATTTAATTTATCATTTGAGCCTGTATATAAAAATTCGAAACCATAATCTGCACCCTCATATAAAGCAATGGAAGATGAATTACCATCATTTGTTTTTATTTTTAAACCAGTATCGGTAGTTTTTTCTACTTCAAAATCGCCGTTAACTCTCAATAAATTAGTGTCAAATTCACCATAAATTAAAGGACTTGTAGAATCAGAATTTTCTATATACAAACGATTGCTATTGTCTTCTAAAAATCCTGACTGATACCCAATAAAAATACTTCCTTCTTTTGTGTCTGCAGCGCCTCCACTTCCTGTTTCAACCCCTAAGAATACATTATTATCTCCATTAGTATTATTCCCGGCATAATAACCAATAGCTACATTATTATTGGAATCTATAATATCATATAATGCACGATGCCCAATAGCGGTGTTTAGATCTCCTGATTCATTTAAATTTAGTGATTGAGCTCCAAAAGCAGCATTTCCGGAACCAGTTGTATTTACTAGCAACGTATGCAAACCGAAGGCAGCGTTTTGACCCCCATTAATATTATCTCTTAGTGCCCAACTTCCAAAAGCAGCATTGCTAAGCCCCGTGGTATTATTTAATAGTGCTTGGTAACCAACAGCTGCATTTGCTCCACCAGCAGTATTTGCCGACATGGTTTGATATCCTATACCAACATTAAAATTATTAGTGCTGTCATCATTTAATCCAGCATCCACTCCAAAAAAAAGCGAAGAACCATCTTGACTTCCATCATTATCAGATTTACCATCAATTAAATCGTTAATGCGCTCAACTGTACCACTACTCCCTACTCCTGCTAAAGCTTCCCAAGAGGTGACAGTATTATCCCAATAATAAAAACCCTTTGTTACGCCTCCATTACCTGTTACAAACACTAACATACCGTCTTGAGCTGCTGTTGGATTAACAGCTGGATATTCATCAATCTTTGGTATAAGAATTCCGTCTGTATTTGCTGGCGTAGTAACATCACTAGACTGTATGTCAAGAGTGGCATTGGGATTTGTAGTACCAATACCAACTTGAGCATATGAAATTAATGTAGGTATAAGGGCAAAAAAAAGAACTAATTTGAACATTTTCATAACATTACTATTTTGAATGTAATACTATGTGCAAGCTAGTTACAGATAAGAGAAAAAAAGTAAGGGCATTCCTTGATTTATAAAAAATCAGGGAATACCCTTAGAAATAAATTTAAAATTTAATTGCTAAAAAGCGTTGACGATTGCCATAAAACTTTCAGCATTTAAAGCTGCTCCACCAATCAATCCTCCATCGACATCGTTCTTTCCAAAAATCTCTTGTGCATTGTTTGGTTTTACACTTCCACCATAAAGTATAGATACATCTTCCGAAATAGAAGAATCATATTGTTTTTCAACTAAACCACGAATAAACGCGTGCATATCTTGAGCTTGTTCAGGACTTGCAGTTTGTCCTGTACCTATTGCCCAAACAGGTTCGTATGCTAAAACTATCGAATTCCAACTTTCTGCTGACAAATGAAACAATGCATTTTTAATCTGACTTTCAACAACATTGAAATGATTATCGGCACTACGATCTTCCCATTTCTCTCCAAAACAGAAAATAACACGCATGTTATTTTCTAAAGCAAAATCTACCTTTTGTTTTAACAGAGCATCATCTTCATGAAAGTATTCTCTTCGTTCACTATGTCCTAAAATAACTGTTCTTACTCCAACACTTTTTAACATTGAAGCTGATATTTCACCAGTATATGCTCCATTTTGTGCAAAGTGCATGTTTTGTGCAACAACTTCAATATTGCTTCCTTTAGCTGTTTCAAATGCAGATTGAAGGTTGATAAAAGTTGGAGCGACCATACATTCGGCTCCTGATGTATTTTGAATTTGTTTTATTTCAGAAATTAATGATAGCGTTTCTGATAAGTCATTATTCATCTTCCAATTTCCTGCTACTATATTTTTTCTCATTTTATAAATTCTTATGTAATTAATTCTTTATTCCCGTTTAAATTCATCTATACTATTTCATATAGATTTATTGATTCTTTAAAACTCCTTTTAAAATTTTATCATCTGCCTTAATAGCTTTGTATAATGAAATTTCACCTTCAGGATTTACAACCATATATCTTGGGACCCAATCTAAATCTATAGAAGAACAAAAAGGGCTTTTCCACCCTAATGGAACATAAAAATGTTCGCCTTCAATCTTAAATTTATCAATCGCTTTTTTCCAAGTTTCTTGTGTTTTATCCAGCGATAGAAATAAAAAAACAACGTCTTTATTTTTTTTCTGAAGTTTCTTCACCTTAGGCATTCCAATAATGCAATCTTTACACCAAGCAGCCCAAATATCAATAAGAACAGTCTTTCCTTTATAGGAATCTAATATTTCTGAAAAAGTAATCTCTTCACCTTCATATGAAATGAAGGTATCATTTAGCGCTTCAGGTTTAAAGTTCACCTCTTGTGCTTGAAACGAAATTGTAAAGAAAAATATAATCGTACTCAGTAAAATTTTCATATAAATAATTTATTGATTTCTAATTTTTGGATCTAGCCAACCATAAATAACATCGACAAAAATATTAATTATAATAAACAAACTTGCAATTACAATTACGGCTCCCATAATGATGGGCAAGTCTAATGTATTTAAAGCATCGACAATTTCTTTCCCAAGACCGTTCCATCCAAAAATATATTCTACAAAAACAGCTCCTGCTAGCATTGACGCAAACCATCCAGAAATTGCTGTTACCACAGGGTTTAAAGCATTTTTTAAAGCATGTTTTCTAACTACTGTAAACATAGATAAACCTTTTGCTTTTGCAGTTCGAATATAATCTCGTGTTAAAATTTCTAATAGAGAATTTCGCATTAACTGACTTACAACAGCAAGTGGTCTAATCCCTAAAACAACCGCAGGAAGGATTAAATTTTTCCATTGAATATATTTTCCTTCTCCAAAATCATCTACTTCATATAAGCTTCCAGTCATATTTAATCCGGTATATTTATGAAGTACAAATCCGAAGAGCCATGCAAAAATGATGGCACTAAAAAAAGATGGTACACTCATTCCGAAGGTGCTTAATAATTGAATGAGTTTATCGACCCAACTTTCTTTAAACAGTGCAGAAATAATGCCTAAAAACACACCCAACAACATGGCAATACATATGGCTGAAACTGCTAACACAAAAGTATTGGGTAATGTTTCAGCAATAACATCACTCACTTGTTTGCCGTTTTTCTGAAAGGATTCACGTAAGTAAGGAAACTTCAACACTACATCCGTATTTCCTATGGAAAACACACTTGTGGCGCTGTATTTTTCTTCTGAAAGAAATGTATAATCATCTTCATTTGTACTATGAAAAGACAAAGGTGATAAGTCATTTAGATAATAAACATACTGTTTATGAATAGGCTGATCGAAGCCATATTTTTTCTTAACAATCGCTATTTGTTCTTGACTTTCATTTTGTCCTAGCATCATGCGAGCTGGATCACCTGGAAGAATTGTAAACAATAAAAAAATGACGGTAACCACACCAAATAAGGTAAGCACTGCATAACCAAATTTTTGAAGCAGATACCAAATCACAGTTTATAGTTTTTTCAATTTAAGCTCTGAAGCATCTTTCCAATGTAGTTTTTGCTTAATCGTTCCTTTTTGCAATTCAATGATTCCAGGAAAACTTCTAATAATTGTTTTTAAGGTGGTTTCATCACAGAAATAGAAATCGAAATTCAATTTGTATTCGTCTGTTACACCTTTTGTAATTTCTGGACTTGAAGCTGAAAGACCAATAACTTTATATCCTTTTTTTAAGGCTTCATCAGTTACTTGTCTTATAGGAATAAATCCTTCTTTTTCGGTATTACTAATACTATATGCAATGACAACAATTAAATTTTCTTCTGCTAATAATT
>JAHRWC010000306.1 GCA_019090365.1 Flavobacteriaceae bacterium | reverse complement strand
TTTTAAAGCTAATGGTGGAATTGGTTTAGTTGCTAGTAGGTTATTATTAGAAGGTCCTATTAAAAAAGACACTGCTTCGTTCTTAATAGGTGGTAGAAGTAGTTATGCTCATCTCTTTCTTCCTTTATTTGATAATGATAACATCGCTTATTTTTACGATTTAAATACCAAAGTAAGCTACAATGTAAACGACAATAACAAACTATTTCTTTCAGGATATTTTGGGAGAGATGTCTTTAGTATCAGTGATAGTTTCTCAAATACCTTTGGAAATGCAACTTTAAATTTACGTTGGAATCATTTATATTCTGAAAAACTGTTTTCAAACTTATCGTTAATATATTCAGATTATTACTATGGTTTAGATCTAACCTTTGTAGATTTTCAGTTTGATAGCGGAATTAAAAACTTTAATTTAAAATATGATTTCACACATTACCTTTCAGATAAAATAGATCTTCATTACGGTCTAAACAGTATTTATTACAAATTCAATCCAGGAAATATAAAGCCTTTAGGCGAAAATTCTGGTATCAACCCTTTAAAACTAACAGATAAATACGCTTTTGAAAACGGTATATATGTTGATGCTGATTTAAAAATTTCTGAAAATTTAGCAGTTCAAGCAGGTTTAAGGCTTTCTACATTTAATAGATTAGGTCAAGATGAATTGCAAGTCTATGAAAATGATAATCCAATTATTTATAATGATGAGTTAGATATTTATCAAAAGGCAAATCCAATAGATACTTTAAATTTTAAACGCTCAGAAACAATAAAATCATTCGCAAATTTAGAGCCTAGATTATCTATAGCATATCAATTAAATGAATCATCTTCTGTAAAGGCTAGTTATAACAGAATGAGTCAATACATTCATTTAATATCTAATACAACTTCTCCTACTCCATTCGATATTTACGCTCCAAGTGGAAAATACATAGAACCGCAACTCGCTGACCAAGTTGCTATAGGATATTTTAAAACGTTTAATAGGTATTCATTTTCTGTGGAATCATTTTATAAGAAAGTAAAAAATCGATTAGATTATGTTGATGACGCAGATTTAATTGCTAACAACGCTGTAGAACAAATTTTACTAAAAGGTGAAGCTAGAGCTTATGGATTAGAAGTTCTTTTCAGAAAAAATAAAGGAAAACTTAAAGGTTGGATTGCTTATACACTTTCAAAAAGTGAACAAAGAACCCCTGGCAGAAACAGCACAGAATCTGGTATAAACAATGGAAATTGGTATCATTCACCTTGGGATAAAACGCATGATATTTCAATTACTGCTCAATATGAATTGTCAAAAAAATGGTCCTTTGGAGCTAACTTATTATATCAAACTGGGCAACCAACAACCTATCCTTTAGGACAATATGAATATAACGATCTTGTAGTACCTGTCTATGATGATAGAAATAGTAGCAGGTTATCGTCGTATCATCATTTAGATGTTTCAGCAACTTGGACTCCAAAACCAAACTCGAAAAAAAGATGGAAAAGTGAATGGGTGTTTAGTATTTACAATGTGTACAATCGAAAAAATGCAGCTTCGATTTCATTTAGAGAAAATACAGATATTAACCAGAATGAGGCTGTAAAGTTGTCAATCTTCGGAATTATCCCTTCAGTAACTTATAATTTTAAATTTTAATCTATGAGAGCAATATATATACTATTAATATTCGGATTTCTATGTTCTTGTGAAGAAGTAATAGATGTAGATCTAAATACAAGCGATCCTCGTTTAGTAATTGAAGCAAACATTAATCTGCTAGAAGATGGAACCTCAAATTCAACAGTAAAACTAACTACTACAGCACCATTTTTTGATAATATAATTCCTTTTGTTTCAGATGCTATAGTTTCTATTACATCAAATACTGGAGAGCTCTTTAATTTTGAATATGTAGATAATGGAATCTATCAAAGCAATTTAGTTCCGGAATTTGACACTAATTATACATTAGAAATAATTTATAATGAAGAAGTATATACTTCAACTCAACAATTATTTACAACAGTACCTATTGATTTTGTTGAACAAAGAAATGATGGAGGATTTGAAGGCGATGAAATTGAAATTAAAGTATTCTTTACAGATCCAGAAGGAGAAGATAATTACTATTTTTTTGAAGCAATTTCTGATGAAAGTACTGTTTTAGACACTTACGAAGATGATTTTTTTGATGGGAATCAAATATTTGGTCTTTATTCTGAAGAAGACTTAGCTGCAAATGATGAAATAGATTTTTATTTATATGGAGTTGACAGACAGTTTTATAATTTCATGCTAATATTATTACAACAAGGATCAGATGATACTGGAGGTCCTTTTGAAACTCAACCTGCAACTGTTAGAGGAAATATTATTAATAGTACAAATTCAGATCATTACCCTTTAGGATATTTTAGAATTTCCCAAACATACTCATTTAATTATACAGTACAGTAAAATGCTATTTCAATTAAGAATTGTAATTTTGCACAATGGATTTTATAAAAACAACTGAAAAGGATTCAAATTATCAGGATTTAGAAAAAATGACTATTTCTCAATTAATGAGTAATATCAATTCTGAAGATAAATCAGTCCCTCTTGCTGTTGAAAAAGCCATTCCTCAAATTGAAACAGTAACTCAAAAAGTGGTCGAACAACTCTCTAATGGAGGCCGTCTATTTTATATTGGCTCAGGTACTAGTGGTCGTTTAGGTGTAGTAGATGCTAGTGAATGCCCTCCTACATTTGGAGTTTCACATGATTTAGTAATTGGTATTATTGCTGGTGGAGATCCTGCCATTCGCAAAGCTGTAGAAAATGCTGAAGATTCTAAAATCCAAGGATGGAAAGACCTTAAAAAACATAATATATCTCAAAATGATATTGTAATTGGTATTGCTGCTTCTGGAACAACACCATATGTGATTTCAGCTCTAGAAGAATGTAATAAGCATAATATACCTACAGCCTGTATTACATGTAATCATAACAGTCCATTATCAAATACAGCAAAATTTCCTATTGAAGTTATAGTAGGTCCTGAATTTGTTACAGGAAGTTCACGTATGAAAGCTGGTACCGCTCAAAAGTTAGTACTAAATATGATTTCTACAGCTACAATGATTCAATTAGGAAAAGTAAAAGGAAATAAAATGGTTGATATGCAATTAAGCAACAATAAATTAGTCGATCGAGGTACAAAAATGATCATGACCGAACTAAATATTGACCAAGTAGAAGCTGAAAAATTACTGAAAAAGTATAATAGTGTTCGAATAGCAATTTTAAATTATCGCAATGAGTCAAAAACACACTGATCAAAAACTATTAGCAAAAGGCTTAAAATTTATGGCAATTACAATACCATTACT
>JAHRWC010000305.1 GCA_019090365.1 Flavobacteriaceae bacterium | reverse complement strand
TTACTACATCTAAAGGTTTTAATACTGAAATTTTGCTATTATCACTTGCCTCAAAAGTACCTGCAGAAATCACGACCGTATCTAAAGAATTAACATCTTCTCTTAATTTTATGGTTAGATTATTTAATTCTGAAACAGAAGCTACCATTGTAAAAGTTTCGAAGGATACGAATGAAACCATTAAGGTTTGAGTGCCTGTTTCTGAAGTTTCAAAAGAAAAATTTCCATCTATATCTGAAGAAGCTCCATCGTAGGTTCCTTCCAAATACACATTGGCTCCAAGTATTGGTGTACCGTTCGGCTCGGTAACTTTACCTGAAATCGTTGTTTGTGAATAGCCCATTGATACAAATAGGAAGCATAAAATTCCTAATACAGTTCTTAAATAATTTTGTTGAATTGAGGTTTTCATTTTTGGTTGATTATTAATTACAGGACAAAATTGCTTCAAAAGGATTCATTTCAGAAAAAAAAGAAACCCAACTGTAATTAATCGATTCCCAAATGTAAAAAATGAAAATCTAATCGAAAATTAATATCTTGTATAAAAATTAATACCTCATGACTGATTCAGAAAAAATAGATCAATACATCCAAAAACACGCACATTGGAGTGAAGAATTATCTTTATTAAGAGAGATTATTAATACTACAGAACTTATGGAAGAAGTAAAGTGGAGTGCTCCTGCATATACATTGAATAAAAAAATTGTTTTAGGTCTTGGTGCTTTTAAAAATCATATGGGTATTTGGTTTCATCAAGGTGTGTTTTTAAAAGATGTACAACAGAAATTGGTTAATGCGCAAGAAGGAAAAACAAAAGCTTTGCGCCAATGGCGTATTGAAAAGGGTGATGATATTGATAAGAATATGGTTCTAGCTTATGTTCAAGAAGCCATAGAAAATAGTTTGGCTGGGAAAGAAGTAAAACCAGACAGAAAAAAGAAAGAACTCAACCTTCCTCCTCTTTTAAAAACAGCTTTAGATTCAGATTCAAAATTATTTGAAAGTTTTGATACCCTAAGTCCTGGAAAGCAACGAGACTATGCTGAGTATGTTGATAGCGCTAAAAGAGAAGCTACTAAACAGAGTCGATTAGAGAAGATAATTCCTTTGATTTTGGAAGGAAAAGGATTGCATGATCAATATAAAAATTGTTAAACGTGACGTTCAGGAATAATTATTGATAATCATATAAAAAACATTAAATACATCACCATGAAAACAGATTTATACACCAAAACAATTCTTACTATTATTGCCGTTTGTCTTACATTAAACTTAGTAAAAGATTCAGATTTTATTACTTCAGCTTATGCTTCAGAAGCAAATAAACTACCTGAAACATCGACCGAATATAAATTAGTCCCTATCAATGAATTTGAAACGTTAGACGTTCGTATTGTAGATATCAATACTTATGACGAATTAAACGTAAATATTAAAAGTATCGATAGTTACGACGAGATGAAAGTGAATATCAATAGCATTGATACTAGTGACGAATTAGATGTAAACATTGACGAAATTGGTGGCGGATTTATTTCTAATGGAGGTCCTTTAAAAGTACAAGTTGAAAATTAATCTTTACGTTTAAAAGGCCTAATGATTAATCGTGCAGCTTTATCGTAGTTGATGTAATTATAGGTCCAGTTAAAAAATGTAACCATTCTGTTTCTAAATCCAACGAGAAACCAAAGATGTACAAACATCCATATAAACCATGCGATAAATCCTGAAAAGGTTAATTTTTTAATATCAACGACTGCTTTGTTTCTTCCAATGGTAGCCATTGAACCTTTGTCGAAATATTTGAAGGCTTGCATTGTTTTTCCTTTGAACATGCGTTTAAAGTTTTTTCCTAAATTTTTCCCTTGCTGTATCGCAGGTTGAGCCACCATAGGATGCCCGTTTGGATAGCGCTTGTTTCTCATTAAAGCAATATCTCCAAGCGCATAAACACCCTCGTATCCTTCTATTTCATTGAATTCGTTTACATTATAACGATTAGCTCTTTCTATTAAAGCTTCACCGTTAATCCCTTGTATAGAAGCACCTGTAACTCCTGCCGCCCAAATAAAGGTTGCGGTATGAAACTCTTCACCAGAATTTGTTGAAACTGTTTGTCCGTCGTATTCTTTTACAAACGTATTGAGATGCACATTAACGCCAAGTTTCTTTAAAAAATGTAAAGCTTTTTCAGATGATTTTGAACTCATTGGAGGCAACACACGATCGGCACCTTCTAATAAATGCACTTGCATTTCATCTTTAGAAATATTTGGATAATCATTCTCTAAAATTCCACGTTTAAATTCAGCCAAAGCACCTGCTAATTCAACTCCTGTAGGTCCTGCTCCAGCAATTACAAAATTGAGTAAACGGCTTCTTTTATCAACATCTATAGTCAGATCTGCTTCTTCAATATTTTGAAGCATTAAACTTCTAATATTTAAAGAATGCGGAACCGTTTTCATGGGCATACTTTTCTCCTCAATACTTTTGTTTCCGAAGAAATTAGTTGTCGAACCACTTGCAATCACAAGGTAATCGTAAGTTAAAGAACCTATGGATGTTTCAATCGTTTTTGAAGAAGGGTTGATGTGTTCCACTTCAGCCAAGCGAAAATGAAAGTTTTTATTGTTTCTAAAAATCTTCCGAAGCGGATACGAAATAGAATCGGGTTCTAATCCTGCGGTAGAAACTTGATACAATAAAGGTTGAAAGGTGTGGTAATTATTTCGATCAAAAAGCACAATTTGAACTGCTTCTTTTTGAATCTGTTTGATAAATGATATTCCTGCAAAACCTCCTCCAATCACAACAATTCGAGGCAGTTGGGTATCTGAGATATTCATCGTAGTGTGTTAGACTATAAAGGTACAATTTGTAAAACAGATTTGGTATCTTTCCACAAGTTTTAGGTATTTTTTAAGACCTTTGTAACAAAATCAAAAAACTGTCTACTAATAGGCAACTAACGATCCATCATTGAATAAAGAACTCGAACATAGTTTTGTAACCCAGCTGGAAGCAAATCAAAACATTGTGCATAAAATATGCAGGTTATATACTCATGATAGTGATTCGCATAATGATTTATTCCAGGAAATCACTATCCAACTATGGCGAGCCTTCCCTAAGTTTAGAGGGGATTCCAAGTTTAGCACTTGGATGTATCGTGTCGCTTTAAATACAGCCATCACCTTATATAGAAAATCTAAACGAAAGATTAAAACGCAAGATTTTGAATCGATAAGTTTTAAAATTAAGGCGGAAGATTATGACGACACTGAAGAACAACAGTTAAAACTAATGTACAGTGCTGTAAAGGAATTAAATGATATTGACAAGGCCTTAGTGTTCTTGTATTTAGAAGACAAATCGTATAGAGAAATATCAGCAGCTTTAGGAATAAGTGAAGTAAACGCGAGAGTGAAGATGAACAGAACGAAAGAAAAATTAAGAAAAATATTAAATCCGTAAGGATATGGATCAATTAGAAACATTTAAAAAACAATGGCAAGACAGGGAGCAAGATCTTCCGAAGTTGTCGTATGATAGTATATACAAGATGCTGCTTAAAAAATCTTCCTCAATCGTGAAGTGGATTTTTTTAATAAGCATCGCCGAATTATTATTCTGGATTAGTCTCAACTTTTTAATGCCCGAATCTCAAAAAGCAATCGTAAACGACATGGGAATTGGCAATGTTGTTTTTTACAGCAATATCTTTCATTTCATCATTTTCGGGATATTCATTGTTTATTTCTATAAAAATTATCAATCCATACAAGTTACCGATAATACAAAAAGTTTAATGAGTAGCATTTTAAAAACAAGAAAGACCGTTCGTTATTTTGTTTTTTATAATGTGGGAATGTTTATACTTTCGAGTATACTCTTAAATGTATTTTTCTATAACCGAAGCGATCAATTATATGAAGTAATGGAC
This sequence comes from Flavobacteriaceae bacterium, assembly GCA_019090365.1. Lineage (GTDB taxonomy): Bacteria > Bacteroidota > Bacteroidia > Flavobacteriales > Flavobacteriaceae > Marifrigoribacter. The sequence goes on along the minus strand of JAHRWC010000305.1, from coordinate 793 downwards.
TTTGCGGCAAAAGGTGTTCCGCAAGACAGTTTTGCTTCTGTCTTTATAATATCTCAGATTATTGCAGGAGTTGTATTTGTAGCGATACTTATCCTGTTTTATTGGTTGATCTACGGAATCTTATTAAAACGCCTTAAAAGAAATTATAAAGAGCTGAAGAAAATGGAGATGTAATACTTATACCATTTAAACATCAAAACACGCTTTATAAATTTAATTGGTATTACTCTGAATCTGGTAACCCATCAAACATTGCACGTTTTTCATCCATCCATTGTTGCATAGCGTCTGAATCTGCTGATTGCATTAAGGTTCTCATCTTGTTCATAGCTTCTAAATGTGCAGCATCATTTTTCTGAAACATTTCCATGCCGTGTTGTTGGCTTAACTGTTTCATCTCCTCAAAGGTATTGGCTTTAAACTCGAGGTCGCAAGTGCCTCCTAATTGATTGCAGGTCATTGTTTTCATATTCGAAAAATTTGATTGATTAATTTGTTTAAATATAGTGAATATTGTTTTTAAGGATTGTTAAACTGCGTATTATTCTAAATAAGATATTAGTTCTTTTAATGCATCTATTCCGTTTTCGATTTGAGTATTATGTTTATCTCCAAGTATCACTTTTCCAGTCGGAATATGTTTTAGTTTAATTTTGGAATATTGATGAGAGTCTAAAGGATTCAAGTTAGGTTCAAAAATGTATTTGATTTCTAAATCAGATTCATTAAAATGTGATTTTAATTCATTGTATTTCTTTATCTGATCCATTTAAGTTACGAATACATTATTCTA
>JAHRWC010000304.1 GCA_019090365.1 Flavobacteriaceae bacterium | reverse complement strand
ATTAGAGCATTTTTAAAATTTGCATCAGGTATATCTACTATTTGAGCTTGTGTAAAAGCACTAAAATGTAAAAAAGCAAATAAGTAATAGTATTTCATAAAAATAAAAGTTAAACGAGGAGAGGTACAAAGATAATTTCTTTTATACAAACAATTAAAATAAACAGGGAAAGATGTTGCTGATAATCTATTGCGGTTTCATTCTAAAAAGTGTTCAAAAAATATAACACTTTTTATCATTTCGCCACGCCCTTCACCAGGGCTTAAGTTTTGTGTAATAAAAATGCCGTCTATTTAAGACATCTTTGAAATATTTGAGAAGGACTATTATATTTACTGCGGTTTCATAGTAAAATTGTATTGTAATAAATTACAATTTTGCTATTCCACCACGCCCTTCACCTTGGGCTTAAATATAGAATATAAAAAAAGCCATCATTAATGACAGCTTAATAGTACCCGAGATGGGAGTTGAACCCACACGCCCTAAAGGACACATGGCCCTCAACCATGCCTGTCTACCAATTCCAGCACTCGGGTAGATTACCCAGTCAATGTACTTGACTTTTGGGTAAAAAAAAAGTTAAACTTTATAGCTTAACTTTTTCGAGGTTTGTGATCTGGCTGGGGCTCGAACCCAGGACCCTCTCCTTAAAAGGGAGATGCTCTACCAACTGAGCTACCAGATCATTATTTAAGATATCTTACAATTTGTAATTCTATATCCTGTAATGCGGGTGCAAATATACTATCATTATATTTATTTTTCAAAGGTATTTTGACTTAAATTTGATAAAAATTTAAAACGCTTTAACAATCAGGGCTTAGCAGAAAAAAAAATTATGAGAATTGTACTTATTGGCTATATGGGATCGGGAAAAACAGTTGTTGGAAAGCAAATTTCAGAAACTTTAGGCTATCCATTTCTAGATCTTGATCATTTAATCGAAACAAATGAGAAGAAGAAGATTTCTAAAATATTCTCAGAAAAAGGAGAAATTTATTTCAGAAGAAAAGAAATTGAAGCACTAAAAGAAACTATTTCTACTTCTGAAAAAATGATTCTTTCAACTGGAGGAGGAACCCCATGTTATGGTGATACAATGAATTACCTTAATAACAACAATGAAGTTGTTACTATATACCTAAAAGCGAGTTTAGATGTTTTAACAGACCGATTATTTAAAGAAAAAGCAAATCGACCTTTAATAGCACATACGCAGGATAAAAGTCAGTTAAATGACTTTATTAGAAAGCATCTCTTTGAAAGAGCTTTCTATTATAATCAGGCTTCCTTAGTTATCACCGTAGATGAAAAAACGATTTCAGAAATTAATGAAGAAATAATAATCAAACTATTCTAACATTGCATAATAGTTGTTTTTCTCAAAGACAACAGCCACATTTTCATTAATTGAAGTTGACAATGATATACCTTTAAAATCTGCTTTAATAGGAAAATTTTTATGGTTTCTGTCCACAAGAACCACCGTTTTAATTTTTTTCAAAGGCACTTCAAGAAAATGTTTTACTCCATATATTAAAGTAGTTCCTGAATGTAAAACATCGTCCACTAACACGATAGATTTATTTGTGAAATCCTCTTGTTTAATAGAAGTTTCTATGGTATTTGTTGGTTTCTTTTTGTCAATCAACACTTTACAAAGATTCACTTTAATTGGAGAAATAGATTCAACTATTGTTTTAAGCTTTTTGGCAAGGATATAACCGTTTTCATAAATTCCTGCGATAACAATTTCCTCTTCTTTTGTATTGCTTTCATAAATTTGATAAGCAATTCGTTTTAATTTATGGGAAATCTGAGTTTTATCAAGAATTATTGTTTCTGAAGTGGTCATAGCGTTCAAATTTTAGTCAAATATACAAATGAATTTATTCTTCTTCGGCATCAGGATTCGTAAAACCATCAATATCTCTACGGTCTTTTTTTGAAGGTCTTCCTGTACCTCTTTTTCGGTAGTGATCTTTAGCATACTTTAGTAATTCAGTATTTGCAAAGGCTTCTTTTGGAGTGATATCTTTTCTAAATAAATCAACTAATTTAGCGCCAAGTCTACTCTTAGGAAGGTCTAAGATTTCAAGTTCATAGTTAATTTGATTCTTTCTAACTACTATTTTATCTGAAGGATACACCTCTCTTGAAGCTTTTATTATACTACCATTAACACGTACCGCTCCTTTCTTACAAGCTTGAGTTGCCAGGCTTCTAGACTTAAAATAACGTACACTCCATAAATATTTATCTACTCTCATAAAATTCTGCTTAAATCTACGTTAATCTGTTCAACAAAAATAAAGAAAATTGTATCTTGCGCCCATAAAAATCTAAGATGAAGAAAGTTTATTTTTTATTACCTATTATTATGTTAGTATTTCTAACAATTTTATCATGTAAAAGCGATGATGATAATGGTGTTGATGTTATTCCTCCAAATGATAGAGGTGAACAAGCAGTAGTAGATCAATTAATTATTGAGAAGTATTTAGAAACTCATTTTTATAATTATGAAGAGTTTGCAAATCCACCTGCTGATTTTAATTTTAATATAGTAATGGATACAATTGCTGGTGAAAATGCTACTAAGATTCCATTAATTGATCAAGTTTCTTCAAAAACTGTGAATGACAGATTAGAAGAAGATGTGTCATACACGTTGTACTACCTTTCAGCAATTGAAGGTGAAGGTGATTCTGTAGCTTTTCCAGATATTTGTACAATTACTTATGAAGGAACTTCTTTATACGAAAAAACTGTATTATCTGATGTAGATGAAAATAATGATGGTGTGATAGATAATAATGACTTAAAAGAGGTTTATCCAACAGAACTTTTTGATGCAGCTGTAACACCAGTTCGTTTTGATTTAACTAGAGTTGTAAATGGTTTTCAAGATACTATGATAGAGTTTAAAACTTCTACAAGCGGACCAATGGAACAACCTGATGGAACAATAACTTATTCAGATGATTTTGGAGTTGGTGTTATGTTTATTCCATCTGGACTAGGATATTTTGCCTCAACACCTGCAGGATCTGGTATTGGAGCCTACAATGAATTAATGTTTACGTTTAAGTTATTTCAGTCTGAAATTGGTGATCAAGATGATGATTCAGTTATTTCAATAATGGAAGATTTAAATGGAAATGGTTTTGAAGAAGATGATGATACAGATGAAGATGGTTTTCCAAATTTTGCAGATCCAGATGATGATGGTGATGGAACCTTAACTAAAGATGAAATTCTAACTCAAGATTATATAGTTAATATTACACAAGGAGAATCTGAACCTACTTTGGCTTCTAATGAATATGAAATTGAACGAGTAGAATCAGTAAATTCTGAAGGAGATGATATTGTAACAATTACTACAATCACATTAACAGATACGGATGATGATGGTACTCCAGATTACTTGGATACTGATAATAGTTAACTAGTAAAACTAATTGCATAAAAAAAGCCTCTTAATTTGATTAAGAGGCTTTTTTATTTATAGGAATTAAATTTATTTTCTTGCTATTACTTTCAAAGAAGCATTTAGTATAGCATTAGCATTTAAGCCATATTTTTCCATTAACTGTTCAGGAGTTCCAGATTCACCAAAGGTGTCATTTGTTCCAACGAATTCTTGAGGTGTTGGATGTTCAGTTGTTAATACTCGAGCAACACTTTCTCCTAAACCACCAAGAATATTATGTTCTTCCGCAGTTACAATACAACCGGTTTTAGATACACTTTTAATGATAGCGTTTGCATCTAATGGCTTAATAGTATGAATGTTTATTACATCAGCAGAAATACCTTGTTCATTTAATTTTTCAGCAGCTTCTAGAGCTTCCCATACTAAATGTCCCGTGGCAACAATAGTAACATCATTACCTTCTTGTAATTGAACAGCTTTTCCTATTTCGAAAGTCTGATTTTCCTCTGTAAAATTAGCAACCTTAGGTCTTCCAAATCTTAAATAAACAGGGCCGTCATGCTCAGCAATTGCTAAAGTAGCAGCTTTGGTTTGATTGAAATCACAGGTATTAATAACAGTCATTCCAGGCAACATTTTCATTAATCCAATGTCTTCAAGAATTTGATGTGTTGCACCATCTTCACCTAGAGTAAGTCCAGCGTGAGATGCACAAATTTTTACATTTTTATGACTATATGCTATACTTTGACGAATTTGATCATACACTCTTCCTGTTGAAAAATTAGCAAAAGTACCTGTAAAAGGAATCTTTCCTCCAATAGTCATTCCTGCTGCAATTCCCATCATGTTTGCTTCTGCAATTCCAATTTGAAAAAATCGTTCAGGGTGATTCTTTTTGAAATCATCCATTTTTAATGAACCGATTAAATCTGCACAAAGTGCAACTACATTTGGATTAGACTGACCAAGTTCGGTTAGTCCAGCTCCAAAACCAGAACGTGTATCTTTTTTACCGCTATCTATATATTTTTTCATAATATGCCTGTATACACAGGTATCTTTAAAAAAGTTAATTTTATTTTAATAATCACCGATGGTTTCAGCGTTTTGTTGCAATGCAATTGCTAACTGATCATCATTTGGTGCTTTACCATGCCATGCATGTGTGTGCATCATAAAATCAACACCATTACCCATTACAGTATGTAAAAGAACACAAACTGGTTTTCCTTTTCCAGTTTTTTCCTTAGCTACTTTCATTCCTTTGATGATAGCTTCTAAATCATTACCATTTTCAATATCTAAAACATCCCATCCAAAAGCTTCAAACTTAGCTCTTAAATTTCCTAATGGAAGTACAGTGTCTGTAGATCCATCAATTTGTTGTCCATTAAAATCAATAGTAACAATTAAATTATCTACTTTATTTCCTGCAGCATACATTATTGCTTCCCAATTCTGACCCTCTTGTAATTCACCATCACCACAAAGTGTATAAATTAGATTTGGATCATTATTCAACTTTTTAGTTTGAGCAGCACCCAATGCAACAGAAATTCCTTGACCTAAAGATCCAGAAGCAATACGAATACCTGGCAAACCTTCATGTGTTGTAGGATGCCCTTGTAAACGTGTGTTTAAAAGTCTAAAAGTATTTAATTCGTCTACAGGAAAATATCCAGAACGTGCTAATACACTATAAAATACAGGAGAGATATGCCCATTAGATAAAAAGAATAAATCTTCATCTTTTCCATCCATTGAAAAAGAATCGTTTCTATTCATGATTTCTTGGTACAAGGCAACAAAAAATTCTGCACAACCTAGTGATCCTCCTGGGTGCCCTGAATTTACTTTGTGAACCTGTCTTAAAATGTCTCTACGAACTTGAGTTACTAAATCTTGAAGGTATTTATAATCAGTCATTTTTATTAGAATTTTTCTGCTTCAAAAATAGCCTTTTGCAAAAGTTGAACAAAATCATATACTTGTCAGTTATCAACGATTT
>JAHRWC010000303.1 GCA_019090365.1 Flavobacteriaceae bacterium | reverse complement strand
GCTTTAGATGATGATGTGCGTAAATATTTAGATGGAGATTATCCTAATTTAGAATTTCAAGGAAGCCCTATCACAATAAAAAATTTATTAACCCATAGTTTAGGGCTTAAAGAAAAAACACCTAATCGGCTAAAAGCTCTTAGAGATAAAATAAGGGACGGAACTTATAATAAAGATTCTGACTCCTATTCAATTCAAGATTTATTAATTGAACTTCAAAGCGTAGAGGTTAATAAAAAACCAGGAACTGTGTTTGCATATAATTCTGTTGGCCCAGAGTTGTTAGCTTATATATTGGAAAAGGTAAATAACCAAACTTTTGAAGCGCAAATGAAAACATTTTTTAAAGAGATAGGAATGAATAATACCTATTTACTAGATTATGATCACCAAAGTGAACTTTTAGTGAATGGTTATCGTAACGATACAATTGCTGATAAGGATATTAGTCTTTTGTATGGTGCTGCTGGAGGTGCTGTTGCAACCTTACCAGATGTAGCAACCTATATGAAATATTTAATTGAAAACAAAAATGAACTTTGGATTAATGAAGCATCTCGTACTTTGTTTGTAGATAATGAAGATGGTGAGCAAATTGGATATTTATGGCAAAGCATTGGAGAAGGTAAGGAAGAAGGTTATTTTTATTCTAAAACAGGAACCTCAAATGGAATACAAAGTGGAGTGTTAATTTGTCCAGGCACTAATTATGGTATTGTCTTAATGGTAAATAATACTTCAGAGGAAGCTTATAATGATTGGGGAAGATTATTTTTTAATCAAATTGAGCCAGATTTAATCAAGTACCCTAAAATAAACTTATTTTCAACTTTGGAAGAAAAATTTATTAATAATCCTGAAAGTGCATTTAATGACTATAGAGCACTAAAAAAAGATACCACAAATTATTTTTCGAATACTGCCAGTTTAAATAATTTTGGATATCAAATGCTTAATGAAAATAAAAAACAAAAATCAATTTCTATTTTTAAATTTATCACAGAAGAATTTCCAAATAATGCAAACGCCTACGATAGTTTAGGAGAGGCATATTTTGTTATAGAAGATTATGATAACGCATTAATGAATTATAAGAAATCTTTGGAACTAAATCCAGATAACAATAATGCTAAAATTTATATTGAAAAAATTGAAATGTTAAGACAAAAGTAATTATGACCCAACCCTACGTAAAACAAGATATAAGTAAAGGAATTGCTACCATAGAATTTTTTCATCCAGCACATAATAGTTTGCCAGGAGATATATTGGCGCTATTAGCAGGTGCTATTCAGGAAGCAGGAGAAAATGATGAGGTAAAAGTGATCATCTTAAAAAGTGGTGGAGCCCGTACCTTTTGTGCAGGAGCAAGCTTCAAAGAATTAATTAATATTAATGATTCTGAATCTGGTAGAATATTTTTCAGCGGATTTGCAAATGTGATTAATGCCATGCGAAAATGTCCAAAGTTTATTATTGGACGTGTTCAAGGAAAAACAGTTGGAGGTGGAGTTGGAGTTGCATCAGCAACCGATTACTGTATGGCTTCAAAATTTGCTTCAATTAAATTGAGTGAATTAAATGTTGGAATTGGACCTTTTGTAGTTGGACCAGCTGTTGAACGCAAATTAGGCTTAACAGGAATGTCGCAAATTGCTATAGATGCCAATAGTTTTTACGATGCTGAATGGGCGCGTCAAAAAGGATTATATGCGCAAGTGTATGATTCTACGGAAGAATTAGATGAAGCAGTTCAAGCATTTGCTGAAAATTTATGCAATTACAATCCTGAAGCCATGAGAGAAATGAAGAAGGTAATGTGGGAAGGAACTGAAAATTGGGATACATTATTAGCTGAAAGAGCTGTAATTTCTGGAAGATTAGTGCTTTCAGAATTTACAAAAGAAACATTGAAACGATTTAAATAATGATTTATAGTTTCAAAGGACATATCCCTGTAATACACGAAAGTAGTTTCGTTCATCCCCTTGCGGCGGTGACAGGTAATGTGATCATTGGAAAAAATTGTTATATCGGCCCTAGTGCTGCCATTCGTGGTGACTGGGGAGAGATTATTTTAGAAGATGGAGTAAATGTTCAAGAAAATTGCACAGTACATATGTTTCCAGGAAAAACAATTGTTTTAAAAGAAGGCGCTCATGTGGGCCATGGAGCAATTATACATGGAGCTAATTTAGGGCGCAATTGTTTAATAGGAATGAATAGTGTTATCATGGATGGTGCTGAAATTGGAGATGAATGTATAGTTGGAGCCTTATCATTTGTTAAAGCTGAAGTTTCATTTCCGAGTAGGAAATTAATTGTTGGTAATCCTGCAAAGGCAATTAAAGATGTTTCAGATGATATGATTGCATGGAAAACGGCAGGAACAAAGTTATATCAGCAATTACCAAAAGATTGCTACGAAAGTTTAAAAGAGGTTGAGCCTTTGAGAGAGATTCCGAAGGAAAGACCAAAACAAGAAGATTTTTATAAAACGCTTCAAGAAATAAAGCGAAAAGAATAACATGTCACAATTTGAATTTAAAATGCCCAGAATGGGTGAAAGTATTACGGAAGCAGCCATTATAACATGGTTTAAAAATGTTGGTGATACCATAGATGAAGATGAAACGCTGTTAGAAGTAGCTACCGATAAAGTGGATTCTGAAGTAGTTTCAAATGTTGCAGGAGTTGTTGAAAAGCTTTTATACGAACCCAATGATGTGATTAAAATTGGTGAAGTAATTGCTATAATCAGAACTGGTTCTCAAGCAAGATCATCAAGAGGTGAAAAATTTGAAAGAAAAATTGAACCATCAAAGAATGTTCAAAAGCCTAAAAAGGCAAAGAAATCTGTTGCAAATCAAAACTCAGATTTATTCTTTTCACCTTTAGTGGTAAGTATTGCTAAAGAACATCATATTAGTTTTGATGAATTAGCTAGAGTACCTGCTTCTGGTAAAAAGGGACGATTACGCAAGAGTGATCTAATGAATTACATAGCAGATGGACGTCCTCATAAAGTTGCTAAACTAAAAGAAACATCTGGTTTTAAAGTTCCAGATCTTAAATTTGATAAAGGAAAAGGTAAGATTGTAGAAATGGATCGTATGCGTCAAATGATTGCAGATCATATGGTGTTTAGCAAGCATACATCTCCTCATGTAACGGCTTATGTTGAAGCAGATCTTACTGAAATGGTACAATGGCGTAATGAGAAGAAAGTAGAGTTTCAGAAAAAATATAATGAAAGACTAACATTCACTCCATTGTTTATTGAGGCAGTTGCTAATGCAATTGTTGATTTCCCAATGATTAATTCATCGTTGGATGGAAAAAATATCATAGTAAAACCAGATATTAATATTGGAATGGCCGCTGCATTACCTTCAGGAAATTTAATTGTTCCTGTAGTAAAAAATGCAAATACAAAGAATTTACAAGAATTAGCAGCAGATATTAATTCACTTTCAACAAAAGCGAGGGAGAATAAATTAAAAGCTGATGATACTAAAGGAAGTTCTTTTACAATTTCAAATGTAGGTACTTTTGGATCTGTCATGGGAACTCCAATTATTAATCAACCTGAAGCAGCTATTCTTGCTACAGGGATAATTAAAAAAAGAGCAGAAGTTATTGAAAGACCAGAAGGAGATTCAATTGAAATTAGACAAATGATGTATTTATCATTGTCATTCGATCACAGAATTGTCGATGGGTTTTTAGCAGGTTCATTCTTAAGAAGAATAGCCGATAATATGGAAAAATTTGATTTAAATAGAAAAATATAAAAAAGCAAGATGGAAAATATAAAAGTAACATTAACAGAGAATTCTAAATTAAGTGAATTAGACTTCAATAATATTCCTTTAGGAAAGGCATTCACTGATCACATGTTTATTTGTGATTATGAAAATGGTACTTGGAACAATCCACGTATAGTACCTATGCAGACAATTGCTACACATCCAGCTACCATGGCATTGCATTATGGTCAAGCAATTTTTGAAGGAATGAAATCAACTTTAGACATTCATGGAAATCCGGCGCTAATTTGTCCGGAAAAAAATGGAGAACGTTTAAATTTTAGTGCACAACGTGTTGGCTGTC
>JAHRWC010000302.1 GCA_019090365.1 Flavobacteriaceae bacterium | reverse complement strand
GATCTACACCCTAGAGTTCGTCGGCAGCGTCAGATGTGTATAAGAGACAGGTATAGCCATATTTTGGTAATTGTAGTTTACTCATCTTAAACACATGGTAAGTTAAATTACTATAATACTCTTCTTTTTGTATTTCCGACAAATCCATTTCAAGTACTTGTTCATAAAACCACATCTGCATAAAATCCTTATCCTTTGAAGTAAATAGAGGCTTTATTTTATCTTCGGTATCTTTTACTTGATCTTTCTCTTGAGCATTAGCATTACTAATTGGTAACATTAGTAAGGCTAAAATTAATAGTTTAAATGATTTCATAGCTTGTGTTTAATTTCATATTTATTGTTAAGCTAATATATAATTTTGAAACCTAATTTATAAAAATTAACAACTCTTTAATTTTATTACATTATAAGTTATATATATAATTACTATTTTTACAATAAAAATGCTAAAAAGAACCTCACTCTTCTTGTTGTTACTATTATCTGTGTCTACAATTTTTGCACAAGAAAAAAACATTAAAATAGTTGAAGAAAAAATTGCAAATCGACTTGCACTTTATGCTATAAATGGATCTGAAACAGATTATGATGTCATGATTACTGTTTCTGGAACAAACTTTAGACAAAGCAAAGGGAAACCAAGATTGGTTAGAGTGCCACAAGCATCCAAAGTTCATCTTAAAAACTTAATTCTTACCAAAGGTAAATTTCCCCAATATACCTATGAATTAGTAGTAAATGATAGCCTTTCAAGGCGAGCATTAAGGAAACCTTTCACGAATATTAAAATCAAACCGAAAAAATTGATTACTATTTATGTTACTGAAAATTGTCCAACATGTGATAGCATAATCAAACCTTTAAACGAAAGTAAATATAAATTTACTTCGATTATTTTAGCTGAACGTCCTGAAGTTAAGGAAGGCCTTAAAAGAGTGATTCCAAAAATTGATTCTATACAGAAACCTATTGTAAGTTTAGGTGGTAAAATATTTCCAAAAGTTGAAAATTATGACCAACTAATGGTAGAATTAAACAAAGATTAATTTGATTGATTTTTCTGAAATAGAACTTTTAAAACAATTCAAAAAAAAGTTTGACACTTGTATTAATAGAATTGAAATTGATAAAATTGACAACCAATTATATCCTTTAGAACTTACAATCAATCAAAAGAAATATATTGTTCAAACTGACGATGAATATGGTGATTTACAAATAGATAACGAATTGTTACATTTGGTAATTGCATTAAAAGAAATTGAAACTCTTGAAGCCTCTACAGATTATTTGAATTGGTGTAAACAGTTAAACTTGAATGCTTCTAATGACAAATTACTATCATATTATAAAGAGATTATTAGTCACATTTATGATTTTAAAAACCTATTTGAAGATGGAATAATTACTTCTTTTATATCAGATTTAGATTTTCAATTAAATGCTGGAGCTATTCAACTGCTTCGATTAAACAGGTACATTTAATAACTACTTACGTTTGTTGCGTTTATTGTAATTTTTATCCCCACGAGTTTTAGGTTTTTTGTATTTTTTCTTTAGCTCTCTTTCATAAGCACCTCGTTGGTTTACTTTTTTATTTTTTTCTTTTTTCTCATGAAAACTTGCGCCAGGTACGTATTGAGTTTGTTTATGTGGGTTATCTCGTTCTACAATTTTAGGTTGTTCTTCAGGAGTTAATCTTGTAGCAATTTCAATTCCTTCAGGGAAATCTATTTCTGGAATTTGATAATCCATTAAACTTTCGATATCCTCTTTAAAACGAGTTTCTTTTTCAGTATAAAAAAGCAATGACTTTCCTTCCTGCTTTGCTCTACCTGTTCTTCCTATACGATGCATGTAGTTTTCAGGAAAATTCGGCGTATCAAAATTTACAACATGTGAGATCTTATCTAAATCTAATCCACGCGCCATAACATCTGTAGCGACTAATATTCTATTGTCTCCCTCATCGAATTGTTTGATGGAGCGTATTCTGTAATTTTGAGTTTTATTTGAATGAATTACACATATTTCTGAACCAAATAATTCATCTAACTCTTCAAACAAACGATCCGCACTCTTCTTATTTGAGACAAATACCAAAACTTTATGATACTCTTCTTCATCTTGAAGTAAATGAGCTAATAAATTAACTTTCGTATAAAAATTCTGAACTATATAACATTGTTGACTAATATTGTCTAAGGGTGTTCCACTTAAAGCGATTGAGACCTTTTGAGGAGTAATAAAAAAGTCATCAATTAATGCTTCAATATCTTCAGTCATTGTTGCTGAAAACATGATGTTTTGCCTACGCTCTGGCAATAAATCGAAGATGTTTGTGATTTGAAATCTAAATCCTAAATCTAGCATTACATCTACTTCATCAATGACTAGTTTTTTAATCGATTTCAATTGTAATGATCTACTCAATACTAAATCATACAAACGTCCAGGAGTTGCAACTATAATGTCGGTTCCTTGAGCTACAGCTTGTTTTTGAGTATTAATATTTGTTCCCCCATACACTCCTAAAACACGAATACTACTGTATTTACCAAACTGTTCAATTTGTTCTACTACTTGCAATACTAGCTCACGTGTAGGAACTATAATAAGTACTCTAGGATTCTCTTGTTTTGAAAATTTTAAATCCTGAAGAATAGGCAACATATAGGCAAATGTTTTACCAGTTCCTGTTTGCGCAATACCTACCATGTCTTTTCCTGAAAGAATTACTGAAAATGATTCCTTCTGAATTAAAGTCGGTTTCTTAAAACCTAGGTCTTCAATTGCGTATCCTAATTGTTTATTGATTTTAAAATCTTCAAAAGATTCCATCGAAATATATTTTTGGGCAAAGGTACATTTAATAATTTGTTGTTTAGTAACGAAGTCATTAACTATGTTAAATAGTTTATAATAAAATGCTAATGCAGAAAATATCTTTCTTATGGCATAAAACTTGTTACCTAAACTGAAACTTAAAAACTTATTTATGAAAAATTCATTACTTCTATTTTTTCTAATTTTCTCACTACAAACGATGTTTTCTCAGGAAACTGAAGAATCAACAAATCCAACCGATAAAGGACATTATATTGTTGATGGATCTGTTTATTTTTCAACAAATAATTCAACTTCAGAATCTGATGGATATAAATCTGAAACCGATTCTTTTAGCATGGGTCTTAGTCCAAAAGCAGCATATTTCGTAATCGATCGACTTGCTATTGGATTAGAAGCTTCTGTAGGATTCACAGATTTTGAACATACTAATAGTGAAGGAACAAAATATTCTAGTAATTCAAGACATATATTAATTGGGCCTTTTATGCGATATTATTTATCTAATGGTCTTTTTGGACAAGCGTCATTAGGATTTGGAACTACTAAAAGTAAACAAGATGATTTTGAAGACAATAAAAGTGATAGTTTTAGGTCTCAAATTGGTATTGGATATGCATTTTTTATTGGTCCACAAGTTTCTATAGAACCCTTAGTTAGTTACCATTTCAATAAAACAACCCATGACATTTCAAATAGAGAATCTACTAGTAATGGATTTAGATTAGGAGCTGGGTTTACTATTTATATATAATAGACTTATTCGCTTTTTAAAGTTATTAGATGATAAAGATACCTTTAGAAGAGGTATCTTTATCACAAAATAAATCAATTGCATCCAAAAAATATACATAACGAGGCTTATAATTTTTCAGAATTAATAAAAAGTCATTCAGAATTAAAACCATTTGTTTTTGAAAATGATCACGGTACACAAACCATAGATTTTGCAAAAAATGAATCAGTTTTTCATTTAAATAAGGCACTTTTAAAGCATTTTTATAAAATAGCTGATTGGAATATTCCTAGTGGATATTTATGCCCTCCTATTCCTAGCCGCTTAGATTATTTACTGTATATAAATGATTTGATTGAAGAAGAATGTAAAGGAAAATCTATAAAAGGACTTGATATTGGTGTAGGAGCAAATTGCATTTACCCTATAGTTGGCACACAAATATTTCCATGGAGAATGGTTGGAAGTGATATCAATGATAATGCTATACAATCTGCAAAAGCAAATGTTGAGTTTACTCCAGTATTAAAAAATAAAATTGAAATCCGAAAACAGGAGACTAATGCTAATATTTTTGAAGGTATTATTAAAGAAAATGAATTTTTTCACTTCACAATATGTAATCCTCCGTTTCATACATCTGAAGAAGAAGCTTCTAAAGGAAGTTTACGTAAATTAAGAAACTTAGATAGAAATGATTCTGATTATAAAACTAAAAAAGAATTTCAATTAAATTTTGGTGGACAAGCGAATGAACTTTGGTGCAATGGTGGCGAAGCATTATTTATTAAAAGAATGATTAAACAGAGTGTTCAATTTAAATCTAATGTGGGTTGGTTTACCTGTATCGTTTCTAAAAAAGATAATCTTGCAAAAATCTATAAGCAATTAGATAAATTAAAAGCTGAACGTAAAACAATTAATATGTCTCAAGGAAATAAGAAAAGCCGCTTTATTGCTTGGAGATTTATTTAATCTTCTGGTGGTCTTCCGTGAATTTCTTCGAACATTGTGTCAAAATTTTCACGTAAATAGTTTCTCAGTTTAAGTCTATAATCACCTTTTAACCAATGCAAAAAGTTAAAAGTACTTTTACTTATACACTTGGAATACCTTTGAATACGGTAGTCTATATCCTCATCTAGCATTTTGGCCAATCCTAAGGCATCATAAACATCTTCACTATTTTCAATACAAATATACGCATGTTGGTGTATCGACCTTTCTAATACTACTTTAGAAGATTCTCCTTTCTTTACTGAATTTGTATAGGCATCTTTGATATCGAAATATACTTCTTCTGAATTTGAAAACTCTGTTCTTAAAGCAGCAGGCATTTCATATCTAAAACTACTTTCAATACTTTCATCATCTAATATATTATCCAAATAATAATTAGGTGAATTAAATATTTTTTGCCAATCTAAATCAGCGCCCCAAGGTCCAAATCTATGCAGATTATTACCGAGGTCAAGAACTTTAAAAGTTGATTTATTATTTAGAATACGTGATCCCCTACCAATCATTTGATAATATAAAGTAAGCGATTTTGTTGCTCTATTCAATATAATCGTATCAATAGTTGGTTCATCAAAACCTGTTGTTAAAATACTTACAGAGCTAATGATCGCATTAGGAGTTTCTTTAAACCACTTTAAAATAGCTTTTCGTTGCTTTTTAGAAGCAGTATTATCTAGATGTGCAATCGGATAGCCAGCTGCTCTAAACGTATCATATACATGCAATGAAGTATTAATACCATTATTAAAAATCAGTGTCTTTTTTCCTTTGGAATGCTTTTCATATCCTTGAATTAATTTACTAAGCATGTCATTATTCGTATATAAATCTTCAGAAGATTTTACCGTATAATCTCCATTAGAACCTACAACCAATGAGGTTAATCCTACATTATATGAATAAGTTTCAGCACGTGCTAAAAATTCATTTTCAATTAAAGACTCAATAGTTTCACCAACAATTAATTCGTTATAATTATCGGTCATTGGTAATTTTATATTCGAACTTAGAGGTGTTGCTGTAACTCCTAATATGAATGACTTTTCAAAGAATTTAAAAAGTTTTGTGAAAGAATTATAATGAGCCTCATCAATAATAACTAAACCAATATCTGAGATATCTAATTTGTCATCATTCAATCGATTGTTTAAGGTTTCAACCATTGCAACGAAACAATCAAACTCATTTTGATCATCCAAATTGGCCTTACTATCTACTACTTTATTTACAACACCAAAACCTGAAAGCATTTCAGAAGTTTGCCTACACAACTCAATTCTGTGAGTCATGACAAGAACTTTTTTATTATGATGCTTTAAATATTGACGCACCATTTCAGAAAAAATAACCGTCTTACCTCCTCCTGTTGGAAGTTGATAAAGTAAATGATAGTCATCTGGTGCATCTTCAAAACGCTTAAAGATTTTGTTAATGGCTCCTTTTTGATAACTATATAATTCTTTATCTGTTTTCATGTGTCGATAATATTTTTTTAAACGGTCACATGCTGTTCGCAATTTATCATTTCGTAGTATGATAAATTTTTTAGCATGCTCGTTTCATAGTTTTTCTTCTGAAATAGGCTAAATGTTAAGTCTTAACCAATTTTTTAAGGCTGCAAAAGTACTCCCTTTATAGGGGTTTTGCGAATTATTTATGCAAGAAAATACTTATATGATGTAATTTTTAAGGAAATAAAATCATAAACACTTGATTTATAGGGCGAAATAAAATAATAATATTTTTTAAAAATGTATTCTTTACCTGTTAATTAAAAAAATAATAGATTTGCTATTCACACAAAACCCAAACTATATGAAATCAATTAAAATTGTAAGTTTATTAGCTATTTTTCTTTTTGCTTTTGGTACAAGCCATGCTCAAAAATTAAAAGCTTTTGGAAGTTCTATTGAAAAGAAAGTAGGCCCTGTAAAGAAAAGAGTTCCTTATTTAGATGTAATTAGCTATTTAGGTCATGCATCTCCTGGTACTGAAAATGAAGTAAAAGACGGAAAGAAATTTTACTACATATACTTATGGGTACCAGCAGTAGCTCCAGAATTAGGATTAAGAATGATGTCTCCAGCTGGAAAAACTAAAACTAAAGACCCAATTATGGGAGCTGGTTATGAAGAAAATAAAGGTTCAAAAGACTTTTTCGATACCTACATAACTTTAGAAAGATCTAGTGTATTTTTAAAAGATGGAATTGCTGATTCTGCAAATGCAACTTGGACTACATTAAAAAAGAATGATGATAGTGGAGAAATGCCAAAACAACCAAGTGGTAGAAAATACAATTCACTTCTACGCTATGAAAGTCAAGTTGGTGATCCTTTAAAAGCATTAACAAAAGGATTATACAGAATTGGATTTACATCATACAAAAAAGGTGAAGTAAATGGAACGTTCCTAGCACAAGTTGGTTCTCCAGTAAAATTACCTGGCGTTGTTATGTCTAATACTATTGAAGGTTTATTAGCACAAATGAAATAATATTTCATTAAAATATATTTAAAGGCCAAGTCTATTCGACTTGGCTTTTTTTTGTTTACAACCTAACAAAACTTATCTTTGAAAACCTCATTAATATTGACTTACATGCGAATTCTAAAAAAAATACTGAAGCTTTTAATTATTCTTATAATTCTGTTATCAATTGGTGGTTGGATGTATTATAATCATCTAAAGCCTAGTTATACAGGCGAAGTTTCATTAAAAAATCTAACTACTGAAACAACTGTTTATTATGATGATTATGGAATTCCTCATATCTATGCTGAAAATGAAGTAGATGCTTCTATTGCACTAGGATATGCTCATGCACAAGACCGTTTATGGCAAATGGAATTATTAAAAAGAATTGCTCCTGGCCGTCTTTCAGAAATATTTGGAGATACTATGCTTAAAAATGATACATTTTTTGCAAGCATTGGTATCGATGAAGCTTCTGAAGAAGCATTACAAAATTTAGACAAAAATAGTGAGGCTTATAAAATTGTTGAAGCATATGTAAATGGTGTAAATCAGTTTATTGAAGAAGGCCCTACTCCTATTGAATATACTTTGGTTGGAGTTAAAAAAATTCCTTTCGAGGTTAAAGATGTCTATAATATTGTAGGCTATATGGCTTTCAGTTTTGCAATGGCTCAAAAAACAGATCCGTTATTAAGTTCCCTCCAACATAAGCTAGGGAATGAATATTTAAAAGAATTAAATATAGATATTCTGCCAGAAACTCAATTAATAAAAACGACTCAAGAGAACATAGAAATATATAAAACAATGGTTGCTTCTATCAATGATTTGATAGACAAGACTCCTATTCCAGCTTTTGAAGGAAGCAATAGTTGGGTTCTTAACGCAAATAAAACGACCACTGGAAATGTAATTTTTGCGAATGACCCTCATATTGGGTTTTCACAACCTGCCGTTTGGTATGAAGCACATGTTGTTACTCCTACTTATGAAATGTATGGATATTATTTAGCGGGATTTCCTTTTCCACTTTTAGGGCATAACAGAGAATTAGCCTATGGTTTAACGATGTTTGAAAATGATGACATCGATTTTTATAAAGAAGAAGTTCACACTTCAGAAAAAGGAAAATACAAAACACCGAAAGGCTATTTAGATTTTGAAACATCAGAAAAAATTATAAAAATTAAGGATAAGGATGATCTAAAATTAACTGTCAATAAATCCATTCATGGCGCCATAATTAATGATGTAGTCGATGGAGTTTCTGAAAATAGCCCAATAGCAATGAATTGGATTTATACACAAGGAGAAAATAAAGTTTTGGATGCTATTTATAAAATTTCTAGAGCAAAAGAAATGAAAGATGTAAAAGAAGGTGCTTCTTTGATTCATGCTCCTGGATTAAATATAATGTATGGTGACGCCAAAGGAAATGTAGCGTGGTGGGCTTCAGCTCAATTATATAAACACAATGAAAATATAAATACAAAATTCATTTTAGATGGTGCAACTATAGAAATGGATAGCATTCGTTATTTAGATTTTAATGAAAATCCGATGGCTGAAAATCCATCTTGGAATTATGTATATTCTGCTAATAACCAACCCGATTCTATAGCAGGAATGTTGTATCCAGGTTATTATTTACCTGAAGATAGAGCAAAACGTATTGTTCAATTATTAGAACCTAAAAATAATTGGAATGTTACTTCAGTTTCAAATATGATCAATGATGTAACTTCTTCTGTTTCTTCAGAAGTCATTAAAGAATTTACAAAAGAGATGAGATTCGATTTGTTTTTTAAAAATGAACAACGAGCTATAGATATTCTTCAACTCTGGGATGGTTCTAACACTGAAGATAGTGTTGCTCCTACTATTTATAATATGTGGGTATATCAATATTTAAAATTCACTTTTATGGATGAAATGGGTGAAGATCTATTTAATCAATTTAATACAACACATCTAGCAAAAAGAGTTATTGCTGATCATATTAAAAAAGAGAATTCAATCTGGTGGGATAATATATTAACACCTGAAAAAGAGACGAGGAAAGTAATTTTAGCTGCTGCTCTTAAAGAAGCTGTTGGTCGATTAGAAAAGCAATTAGGTACAGACATTAAAGATTGGAATTGGGGTAAAGTACATACGTTAGAGCATCAACATCCATTAGGTACTATTGAATCTTTACGAAAGTATTTTAATGTAGGCCCTTTTCCCATGAAAGGTGCTAGAGAAGTGATTGATAATAGAGGATATTTATTAAACGATGAAGGGATTTATACTATAAAAGCGGGCCCTTCAACTCGAAGAATTGTAGATTTTTCGGATGTTGAAAATAGCATTAGTATATTACCTACAGGGCAATCTGGAGTTTTTGCTAGTAAGCATTATGATGATCAAGCTGAAATGTTTAATAAAGGAGAATTCAGAAAAATGAAGATGAATAAAGAAGAAATTATTAGCGTTTCAACTAAGTTAATCTTAATGCCAAAGCAGTAATTTTCAGCTATATTTAAATTCCTATATTTGGAAGGCTAATCAATTTATAATCAAATGAAAAGTTTCATTAAAAAACTCCCACTTTGGAGTTACTTCCTATTATCTATTATTTTAATTATTTCCTGTAAAGAGAATCCCAAAGAAGACCCTATGAAAGAACAACAAATAGCTAAAGACCAACTATTTGCTAAAGCTAAACAAATACATAAAAAAGTAATTACTTTAGATACACATTGTGATATTAATGTGAAGAATTTTACAGATTCAATTAATTATACTCAAAACTTAGATTCTCAAATTACACTTCCTAAAATGAAAGAAGGAGGCCTTGATGTTGCATGGTTTATAGTATATACAGGGCAAGATTCATTAACAGATGAAGGTTTTAAAAAAGCACATGACAATGCCATGTCTAAGTTTAATGCTATTCATAAATTAGTGAATGAAATCGCTCCAGAACAAATAGAATTAGCTTTAAATTCTGATGATGTTAGGAGAATTTCAGCTACTGGAAAAAAAGTAGCTATGATTGGAATTGAAAATGGTTATCCAGTGGGTAATGATATTACTAATGTTGAAAAATTCTATAATTTAGGTGGAAGATATATGTCTCTTGCTCATAATGGTCATAGTCAGTTATGCGATAGTAATACAGGTGAAGAAGACGATGTTTGGCTTCATAATGGATTAAGTGATCTTGGTAAATTAGTTATTGTAGAAATGAATCGATTAGGAATGATGATTGATGCTTCTCATCCTTCAAAAGAATCTATAAAACAAATGATTGAGTTGAGTAAAGCTCCCATCATTGCATCTCATTCTTCAGCTAGAGCATTATGTAATCACAGTAGAAATCTAGATGATGAGCTTTTAAAATTAATAAAAGAAAATGGTGGAGTTGTTCAAACTGTTGCATTTAGTTCTTATTTAAAAACTGAAAAATATAATAAACGAAATGAATACGTAAAATCAATAAGTAATCAAATTGGAGATTCATTAGGAACAAAAATTTTAGAGTGGAGTGAAGTAAGAAAACTAGATAATGCTAAAAGAGAAGAATATTATGAGTTTTATGATAATATGTCTCGCATTCGTAAACAAAAACTTGCCAAAATGACCGATATACCTCCCGCGGTTAATGTAGCCGATTTTGTAGATCATATTGATTATTTAGTTGAAAAAATTGGAATAAACCATGTTGGGATTAGTAGTGATTTTGACGGCGGTGGCGGAATTGAAGGCTGGGATGATGCTTCTGAAACCTTTAATGTAACTCTTGAATTGGTTACAAGAGGTTATACAGAAGAACAAATCGAAAAACTTTGGAGTGGAAATTTACTTCGTGTGTTAGATGAAGTAGAAGCCATTGCAAAGGAAATTCAATCACAATCATAATATTAAATAGAAAAGCCTCATTAAGAGGCTTTTTCTAATTCAATAATATTCCAGCTAAATACAATAGTTGATACTCAGAGTTTTTAGCATCATACTTTGACTGACTCCAACTTAAATTAGCATTTAATAAGTTTATTTGAGCTTGTCTAAAATCGATTGAGTTAACTTGTCCGAGTTTATATTGCTCTTTGGTACGATCAAAATTACGCTCATTTGTAAGAACATTACTTTCTTGTACTCCTAATGTAAATAAAGCATTCTGATATGTTTCCCAAGCATTATTTACATCTCTTTTTAATAGTTGAAGCTGTTGTTGCTTAAATATTTCTTGTGTTTCAATTTGTATTTTTGAATTTTGAACACGAGTCTTTGTTTTTCCTCCGTCAAAAAGATTCCATCCTAAAGAAAGCCCCGCATTAATTCCATCGTTTTGCTGACTTGCCATTGAAAACCCTATAGGATCATCATTAATTGTTTTATTCCAACTATAGTTTGCATTTGCACTCACATTTGGCATCCAACCTGATTTATCAATTGCTAGGTTATAGTTTGTAATATTGATGTTTTTTTCAGTTTGCAAAATACTTGCATTATTTTTTTCTGAATCCTTTAAAAGTTGATCTAAGGTTAAATCTAACTTATAGTCAATTTCAGTTTCTACATCAAAAAAAATGGTAGAAACATCTCGTCCCATAGTTACATTTAAATCTCTCTTAGCGTTGACTAATAAACGTGAACTATTTAAAACATTTATACTATCGTTATTTACATCTACTTCAGCATTCAATACATCTAATTTCGTATTTTGACCATACTCAAAGCTATAATTTGCTCGTTGTAAACGTTGTTTAGAAATATCTAAAGATTGTTTTTGATTGTTATTATTTTCAGTTAAACGTGCTACTTCAAAATAGTTAGCATAAAGTTGAATCATAGCATTTTCAATAATTTGCCTTGCCTGCAATTCGGTTAAACCGTATGCTTCTTGTAATTTCTTGTATGTATTCTTCCTATTGAATCCATCAAAGATTGTATAATTAATTCCTACAGATGCATTATATGATTTAGACACCGCATTATCTATTGAGGTAACAACACCATCTTGTGCTTCATTTTCAGAATTAGTAGTGCTATAATTAGCTCCACTACTAACAGATGCTGATGGTAAATATCCTGAATTATAAATACTTGCATTATTCTTTGCAACATCTAAATCGTTTTTACTTACTAGAATGTCATAATTATTTTCTAATGTAATTTTTATGGCTTCCTCTTGCGTCAATATATTTTGAGATTGAAGCATATTCACAAAAAATATCCCAACTAACAAAATTGTATGTTTCATTTTAATCATTTTATTTATTCTAATTATCAAGATCTTCATTTTCAGCTTCTAATTCTATTATAGCTCTTTCAACTTCTTCATTGGTAGGTTTTTTCCCTGTCCATAACCATTTTGCATTTACCTTAATGCCGTTAGAGAAAGAAAGTAAAATTGGTAACACCACTAAAGTTAAAACTGTTGCTACTCCAATTCCATATGCGATAGATATCGCCATAGGAATTAAAAACTGAGCTTGTCTACTTGTTTCAAAAATTAATGGAGCAAGACCAGCTATTGTTGTTAATGAGGTTAGAAAAATTGCTCTAAATCGTGAAGTCCCGGCTTTTATTAAAGCCTCATTATAAGGAATACCATCCTTTAAATACCTGTTAAACTTACTAATTAGTACTAAGCCATCATTGACCATAATTCCTATAAGAGCAATAATACCAAGCATTGATAGAATATTTACAGGAAATCCATGAATGAAATGCCCCCAACCTACACCAATAAAACTAAATGGAACCATTAATAATAACATTAGAGGTTGGCTATACGATCGAAAAGTAAATACAATTACTATATAAATTAATAATAATATTACTGGAGCAACTGATGTTGCAGAGTTGGAAGTTTTTTCTTTCTCTCTATTTTGTCCTTCATATAATGCTTTAACCGTAGGATATTTAGCTGAAATACTTGGCATTATTTCCGTTTTAATGTTTTCAATAATATCTGAAGCACTTTCCTTTATATCTAATAAATCGGCTTCAATTCGAATTTCTCTTAATCCTTCTAAATGATTAATTGTTATTTCTCCTCTCTCTATAGTATATTCAGCAATTTCAGAAAGTGCAACTTTATCACCATTTGGAGTACTAATAAGCATCTGATCCATATTTTTAATAGAAGAACGCTCTTCTCTATTATAACGAACCCAAACTTTTACTTCGTCTTGTCCACGCTGAAAACGTTGTGCTTCTAGTCCGAAGAATCCACTTCTTACTTGAAACATCACATCACTTAATGTAAGTCCTAATAGATAAGCATTTTCCTTTAGGTTTAACTTGATTTCTTTTATTCCCTGTGGATCTGTATCAATTATATCTTTTAAAAGGCTATTCTTTTTAAGTTCTTCTTCTAATTCAAGTTTTGCTAATTTCAATTCTTCAACATTATTACTCATTAACGAAACAGAAACTGGTTTACCACCAAATGCAGTACCAGAACCAAACGTTAAGCTTTCTACGCCATAAACCTCACCTACTCTATCTCGTATGTCGTTTGTGATTTCATCTGAAGAGAAGTCACGAGATTCACCAGGTAATAAATTGACAATTAAGGTCGCTTGCGCACTTCCAGGTCCAATATTTTTTCGAACATTAATAACAACAGCCTCATTATCAGTTTGTTTTTCTGAAAATTCTGTATTAGACTCCCATATTGATTTTTCAATTACTGAAGCGATTGAATCTGTAATTTTTTCATTGGTACCTTGAGGCATAGTTAATTCAATAGATACCCTATCACTGGCTATCGGCGGAAAAAATGTTCCCTTAATAACACCTCCTTGAAAAGCACCAATGGTGATCATTAATAATGAAATTGGGATTACAAGTCCTAAAATTCTAGTATATGTGTTCTCCATGAAAAAACGAATCGTAGGAACATACATTTTATCTCTTAGAAGGTTCATTACTTTTTCAGCCCATCTATTAAAACCAAATGTTTTTTGTTTAGAAGTTAATGCTCTTGAATGTGCAATATGTGAGGGCAAAATTATTAAGGCTTCTATTAGGGAAATTATCAATGTTAAAGCAACAATTACGGCAACTTCCCCAAAAAATTCTCCTATACGTCCATCTAAAAAGAAGAAGGTAGAAAAAGCTATTACTGTAGTGAGAATAGCAGATACAATTGGAGGAATTACCTGCATAGTACCATCAATAGCAGCACGAATTGGTGTTTTTCCTTTTTCGAATTCAGAATAAATATTTTCTGCAATTACAATTCCATCATCTACTAAAATACCGATTACAATAATCATAGCAAACAAGGATAATACATTGATTGTTACATCAAAATAACCTGCAAAAACAAACATTCCGAAGAATGCGACTGGTAAACCAAAAGCTACCCAAAAAGCTAACCTTGGTTTTAAAAATAATGCAAGAAATATAAAAACCAATAACATCCCAACTCCAGCATTTTCAAGCAATAATTGAGTACGTTGATTTAATGTTATAGAAGAATCTCTAAGAATAGATAATTGTATATTATCATGTGATTCGTTAAACTCATTGATATACGTTTTTACTTTATCTGCAGTTGATATAAGGTCTTCATTGTTTGTATTACTTACATTAACAATTACAGAAGAGTTGCCATTAAAGTAGCTTGCATTTGGGTTTTCATTAAATTTATCGGTTATAACTGCAATATCCTTTAATCTAATAATTGTTCCATTCGCTTGAGCTCTAACAATTAAATTATCTAATTCATCTGCATAATATTGACGATTATTAGCTCTAATTAAATATTCTTCTGCTTCTGTTTTTACAGAACCACCTGTTGTTATTAAATTAGCTTTAGAAATTGCATTGGAAACATCTTGAAAAGTTAAATTATAAGCTCTTAAATTATCTTCGCTAACTGCAATTTCAATTTCTTCACTTGGAAAACCAGAAAGACTTACCTGCGAAATTCCTTTCATTCGCAATAAATCTGTTTCAATATCTCTAGAAACATTTTTCAATGTAGCCAAAGGAATATTTTCACCACTAATTGCAAAATTTATAGATTGTGCCGTTGTTTCGACCTTTGAAACAACTGGAGGTTCCATCCCTATTGGATAATTTGGAACTTTATCTACTGCATTTTTTACATCAGCTAAAACAACATCAATATTATAATCTGTATCAATTTCTACTGAAATTGCTGCTGAATTTTCTGAAGAGGATGAAGTAACTCTATCGATACCAACGATACCTTTTAAGTTATTTTCAATCAAAAGCACTACTCCTACTTCTATTTCTTCTGGTGAAGCTCCAGGATAGGCCAATCCAATATTAATTATCTTAGAATCTGTTAAAGGGAAAAAAGAAGATTTTAAACTTGAAAACCCCAAATAACCAAGGATCACAAAAGCAATAATAATAATATTAACTGCTACTGGATATTTTATGAAATATGAAATTACTTTTTTCATGTGTTTATTATATTGTTTTTAAAAGGTCACATGCTGTTCGCCCATTATCATTTTGATGAGAGATAAAGACTATTACATGCTCGTTTCATTATTCTTCTGTGTTAATTTTAACTTCCATACCTTCATACGCTCCAGGAATAGTCTTACTAAGCAATAGAATCCCATTATTTAAACCTCTAATTATAACTTTCTTTTCATCAAAATAAACTGGTGTTATTTCTTGAAGTTTTAACGCATTATTTTCAACTACAAAGACCGCTTTCATATTAACTAACAGTTTTCTTGAAATTTCTATAACATCATTTTCATCTTTAGCAGTAACATTGGCTTCTAAATACATTCCTTCATGCAATCCATCACCTTTTACATTAATAAAAATGGTAATGGTTTGAGTATTTTGATCTACTCTACCATTGATTCTTGACACCTTACCTTCCCAAGTAGCTGATTTTTCTAGGTTATGTAGATTAACGGTTTTTCCTTTTTTTAAAATATCAGCGTAAGCAACATTAATTGCAACTTCTAATTCATATTCATTCGTTGAAATAAATTCTCCCATTTTTTGACCAGAACGAACTAAAGCTCCTTGACGTACATTAGCTTCTGTTACAATTCCTGAAAAAGGAGCTCTTATATTAAACTTATAAAGACGAGCTTCTAAATTTTTAACCGCATAATAGGTAGTAAAAATATTTTTCCCTGTAACAAAATATTTTTCTTGATTTGAAGTGATTTCTGGTAAAGGTTGTGTTGTCTTATTTACATCAAAATTCATTAAATAGTTATTCCATTTTTCGAAAGAATTTGGATAATCTAATCGAATATCAGGCATAATAGAAGCAATTAGATTTTGTAAATTACTTTTTTGAGATTGTAAATTTGCAAAATGCTCATCACTATTAATCCTTAATATAGTTTGTCCCTTGCTAAATGAAGTTCCAGGTCTAAAATCTTTACCTGTAGCCTGTAAAACCCCTTGCACTTCAGAAAATAATTCAACCTTATCTTTAGCAACTAAAGTTCCATTAGCCGCTATGATTATAGAGATTGTCTTATTTTCAACAGATTCTATATAAGCTGTTTTTATAACCTTTTCAATTTTCTTAGGCTCTTGTTTTTTAGAATTGCTTAGAAGTTTAAACAGTAAAAAACTTGTTCCTAAAAGTAGTAGTGTACTTGCAACAATTATTATTTTTCTTTTGTTCATTTTTAAAAGGATTCTATATTAGTATTAAAATTTGATTGAATTTTTTTTAATATTTTAATCATCTGCTCTTTTTCTTCTTCTGAAATATT
>JAHRWC010000301.1 GCA_019090365.1 Flavobacteriaceae bacterium | reverse complement strand
TTTTCGTTTAGCTCTTCAACACTTTTCCAGTATTTCTTGTTTGATGCCATATCGTTAATATAGTTTTCTTTAATTTTTTAATAGTGACACTTACCACATTCTAATCCACCCATTTGCGCAGCAGTTAACTGCTCTACACCGTATTCCTTAGAAAGTTCGGCGTGGATTTTTTCGTAGTATTCGTTGTCTTTCATATTCACATTTGTCTCTCTATGACAATCTATACACCATCCCATAGTTAATGGAGCAAACTGTTCCATTATTTCCATTTCTTCAACAGGACCGTGACATTTTTGACATTCAACTCCTGCAACTGTTACGTGTTGAGAGTGATTAAAATATGCAAAGTCTGGAAGGTTATGAATTCGAACCCATTTAACTGGTTTTTCTTCACCTGTATATGATTGATCATCAACGTCCCAACCTACCGCGTCATATAACTTAGCAATTTGTTCGTTGTAAAAATCTGTTGTGTATCCATTTTCTAAATCCTCTTCTCCTGTATATTCTGAAATGTTTTTATGACAATTCATACATACATTCAATGAAGGAATTCCTGAAGTTTTACTTTTTCTTGCAGATGAGTGACAGTAATTACAATCTATCTGATTGTCGCCTGCGTGTATTTTGTGAGAATAATGTATTGGCTGTACTGGAGCATATCCTTGATCAACACCAACTTGCATAAAATAACCAAATGCAAAATATGCACCAGCTAACAACAAGAATATTGATGAAACCAACATTAAGAATTGATTTTTTGCAAAAACTTTCCAAAGAGGTAATTTCTTTTCATCTTCTACAACTACTCCATTAGCTTTTGCAATTCCTCTAAGTGTTTTATTCACTAAGAATAACATTACAACTAATAAAAGGAATACCATCGCTAAAGCTCCTAGCACAATCGTATTTGAAGCTCCACTATCATCACCACCGCCTCCAGCTGTAGTAGCTTCTGCTACTTTAGGCTCAGGTTTTGGCTGACTAGTATATGCTAAAATATTATCAATATCAACATCTGATAATTGAGGAAAAGAGGTCATTACAGCATTATTATTAGCTGCAAAAATTTCGTTTGCTTTCGCGTCACCAGACTTAATTAATCCTTGACTGTCTTTTATCCACTCAAAAAGCCACTCTTTTTCATACTTATCAGCAACTCCTCTTAAAGCAGGTCCTGTTGCTTTCTTGTCTAATTTATGACAAGCTGCACAATTTGCTTTATATAATGATTCACCTGCTGCAACATCACCTCCCTCTTGAGCAAAAGTGGAAGTGGAAAAAGTTAGTGTTAACACTAACAGAAGAAGTGACAAATTTAAGGGTAGATTTCGGTAGTTTACCTTTTTCATACTAATAGTTAAATTATCTTCAATAGTTTGGCACGTAATTGGTTATAGTAAAAGAGTATTCCTCTCGTATTTTTACTTGCCTAAAATAAAGGCACAAAAGTAACATATTAATGTCGATTAGAGAAATGCAAACAAAGTGTTAAATACTAATTTATAGTAATTCTAAATAATAAATAGCAAAACTATAAAGTTATTTAGGTTTACATTTGTAAAATATTTAAGCAAAAAAATATATCCATGACTCAACATAAATCATTGTTATTAGGTTTACTACTGTTACTTTTTTCAAACATTTCTCTTGCTCAAAAAGCAACAGTTACAATTAGTGAAGATGCTAAAGTTTCGAAAATTCTTAGCTTAAAAAAAGAAATGGAAAAGGAGAATAAGCTTTCTGACGGTTATACCATTCAATTATACTATGGTGAGAAAAATAAAGCAAATTCTACTATTAGAAATTATAGAAACTCCTATAATACTTGGGCGGCAAGCATTAAGTATGAGACTCCAAACTACAAAGTATGGGTTGGCAACTTTAGTTCAAGAATTGATGCAGATAGAGCTTTAATAGAAATAAAAGATAAGTTCCCTTCAGCTTTTATCTTAAAACCTGAAAGAAGTAAATAAAAATGTGTTCTATAAAAAAGCCCTTACAAATTGTAAGGGCTTTTTAGCTTCAAAACTTATTTGTTGAAATTATAATTCAAGGTTAATTGAATCATTGACGTTTCCATATCGTAAGAAACTGAACTATTAGGTATTTTACCTAAAGGGTTCGCTGGGGTAATAGCAGAAGGACTCAACAAAGATCCTGAAGCACCATCTCCTCTAAATCCATAATGATATAAAGCATTTAATTCTATTTTATCATTGAATTTATATCCTAATCCAATTTGTCCTGCATTCTCAATAACTGCCGTTGCCGGTGTAGAAAAGAATGCTAGTTCATCTTTAATTGGGTTTGAGCTATATGTATATCCTAAACGAATTGGAAATTTATCTGTAATTTGATATTGTAAACCTGCAGATATTATCGTCATACTTTCCCAACCAAATCCTGCTACAGAACCTGTAGGAAAACCTTCCATCGGGCCACTTTCTGCAATTTGCCATCCACTAGCTTCAAATCCTTCAGTATTTTCATAATCTACATAACGGAAATCCAAAGCAAAATCAATTTTCTTACCTGACAATCCCATACCAATAGAATAAATTGCAGGGTAATTCATTTTAAATTCTACATTAGGTGCAGCTGAACCATCTAAGTAAGTTTGACTGAAATCAAATTCACTAAAGGATTGCTTACTTTTATAAGAAGCTCCTAATTTTAAGATATCTCCTGAATCATAGAATATACCAATTTGTCCACCAAAACCTATAGCAGATGCTTTATCTGTAGTTGGGTATCCTAATCCTGTACCAAATGGAGGAGGAAAATCTGGAGAAGCAAGAGGATTAGGTGCTAACTCAAGAGATGCATAATCTATATTTGGTTGTATACCTATTGAGAACTTTTCTGAAATTTGATATGCATAAGTAAAACTTACTTGTAATAGCATATAATCTGATTCTATATGCCCAAAACCTCCTGCAAATTGAGGAAAATTAATTGGGTTTGAACCTAATGTTGGGTCGTAATTAGGATTAAAATTACCTAAACCATCTTGAGGATAGTTAGTGTCTTCTGGAAATGTAACTCCAAATCCACTTATACCAAATGCCGAAGCACCAAAAGTATGCTTACTATCTTCTTTACCCCAAACAAAAGCAATTGCAGGCATTATTGAAGTACCTCGATCATCTAATGTTGTTCCACTTAATGGTCCATAAGACGAACTTAATTCGGGAGATGAAAAGAAAGCACCTGCACTTACAGATAATATTTTTCCATCAAAACCTGAAAGTCCTGCAGGATTCCAATGTATAGCTCCGTTAATATCTATAGGCTGTCCTGTTGCAGCACCACCCATAGACATATTCACAGCACCAACACCCTGCATAATATGTCCTGCTTGTCCGAAGAACGCATAACTTATAAAGAATAAACTTACTGTTAATAATAGCTTTTTCATAATGATGTTGTTTTAAAATAATAATCTCTTTAAGAGTATAAAATTACCACACAACACTTCATTATAATATGATATAACTCATATTTAAAGGACTTAGCTTTCAGTAAATTAGGTTTCATTATAAAACCAAAAAAAAGCGGCTAAATAGCCGCTTTTTTTTAAAAGTATATATATTAAGGTAATTACAGTTTCTTCTTAACTGCTACTTCCCTAAATGATTCTATTATATCACCTTCTTTAATATCATTGTAGTTTTTAACTTGCATACCACAATCATATCCTTTAGCAACTTCTTTAGCATCGTCTTTAAATCGTTTTAAAGAAGATAATTCGCCTGTATATACAACTACACCTTCTCTAATTAATCGAATACCAGAATCACGTATAATTTTTCCGCTTATTACCATACAACCTGCAATGGTACCAACCTTAGAAATTTTAAATGTTTCTCTAATTTCAGCAGTACCTGTAATCTCTTCTTTCATTTCAGGAGATAACATTCCTTCCATTGCATCCTTTAGATCATTTATTGCATCATAAATAATAGAATACATTCTGATATCAATTTCTTCTTTCTCTGCAATTTGTCTTGCATTACCCATAGGACGGACATTAAATCCAATTATAATTGCATCTGAAGCAGTAGCAAGAAGCACATCACTTT
>JAHRWC010000300.1 GCA_019090365.1 Flavobacteriaceae bacterium | reverse complement strand
TTCTCGCTTCGTCGGCAGCGTCAGATGTGTATAAGAGACAGATATTATCTGAAGCTATGATTAACCCTTCTAAGATATGAGCTCTTTCTTCCGCTTTACGAAGTAAATATTCAGTACGTCGTACTACTACTTCATGACGATGCTCAACAAAATAGTGAATCAATTCTTTTAGGTTTAACAAACGAGGTCTACCCTTTACTAAACAAATATTGTTGACACTGAAACTTGATTGCAATGCTGTATATTTATACAACATATTTAATACAATGTTAGGTATAGCATCCCTTTTTAGGATGTAAACTACACGCATTCCTTTTCTATCGGACTCATCACGAATGTTTGAAATACCTTCAATTTTCTTATCATTTACTAAATCGGCAGTTTTTTTAATCATATCTGCCTTATTCACTTGATAAGGAATTTCAGAAACAATGATACATTCTCTACCGTTTACTTCTTCGAAATGTGCTTTTGCACGCATCACAATTCTTCCTCTACCAGTATGAAAAGCATCTTTTACACCATCATAACCATAAATAACACCTCCCGTTGGAAAATCGGGTGCTTTTATGTATTGCATTAAGCCATCAATGTCTATATCATTATCTTCAATATAAGCTATAGTACCATCAATAACTTCAGTTAAGTTATGCGGAGGCATATTTGTAGCCATACCTACTGCGATTCCAGAAGCTCCATTTATTAATAATCCTGGAACTCTAGTTGGCAATACTGTAGGTTCTTTTAAAGTATCATCAAAATTTAATTGATGATCTACTGTATCTTTATCGATATCTGCCAACATGTCTTCCGAAATCTTCTGCATTCTGGCTTCAGTATAACGCATTGCTGCAGGACTGTCACCATCAATTGACCCAAAGTTACCTTGGCCATCAACTAACATATAACGTAAACTCCAGTGTTGAGCCATACGAACCATTGCATCATACACAGATGTATCACCATGTGGATGATACTTACCTAAAACTTCCCCAACAATTCTTGCTGATTTTTTATGTGCACCTGTACCTTTTAAACCTAACTCATGCATGCCAAATAAAACACGTCTGTGTACTGGTTTCATACCATCCCTAACGTCTGGTAATGCACGAGATACAATAACCGACATTGAATAATCAATGTACGCCGATTTCATTTCCTCCTCAATGTTAATAGGAATTAATTTTTCGCCTTCAGCCATATATTTTTTCTTTAATTTTGATTAAATTTCTAAAAAAGCAAGATACATTTTTTGAATGTTTTTAGAAGACTTTCCTATTCATATATTCACTTTTTTATTAACAAAAATCATGTGCAAAAACGTTAATAACTATCAGGGATTAAATTTTGATAATAGTAAGTAATTTTGTCATTTTACTACTATAATAAATCAAATAGGAATGATTTTTGCCTTTATTAAATTATTATACTATTTTTAGACAAAAAGGAAAATTAAAATATGGACGATAACTTTTCACCAAGAGTAAAAGATGTAATTGCATATAGTAAAGAAGAAGCACTTCGTTTAGGCCATGATTTTATTGGCACAGAACATTTAATGCTTGGTTTACTACGTGATGGAAATGGTAAAGCTGTTTCCATATTAAATGCATTAGACATAGACCTGAACCATTTAAGAAGAAAGGTTGAAATAATTAGTCCTGCAAATCCGAGTGTAGATGCTACTCCAAATGAAAAAAAGAATTTGCATTTAACTAGACAAGCAGAACGCGCTTTAAAAACAACATTTTTAGAAGCTAAACTATTTCAAAGTTCTTCAATCAATACAGCACATTTATTATTGTGCATTTTAAGAAACGAAAATGATCCAACAACAAAACTTTTAAATAAGATTAATGTGGATTATGATGGCGTTAAAGACCAATTTAAGATTATGATTTCAAACGATGAAGATT
The DNA here is from genome assembly GCA_019090365.1 of Flavobacteriaceae bacterium. Classification (GTDB taxonomy): domain Bacteria; phylum Bacteroidota; class Bacteroidia; order Flavobacteriales; family Flavobacteriaceae; genus Marifrigoribacter. Next base: position 1,603 of record JAHRWC010000300.1, on the reverse strand, counting down.
ATATAGATAGCCCTACTTCTGAATCATTTCCAAATGAAGACGATTCTAGTACTGGAGAAGGTGAAAAAGAAAATATGTTCACCAGCGGTAATAAAAAAACCAATAAAAAGTCGAAAACACCTGTTTTAGACAATTTTGGAAGAGACCTTACTTCCTTTGCTGAAGAAGGAAAATTAGACCCTGTAGTTGGACGTGAAGCTGAAATTCAGCGTGTTTCACAAATATTAAGTAGAAGAAAAAAGAACAATCCACTATTAATTGGAGAACCTGGTGTTGGTAAATCTGCAATTGCTGAAGGACTTGCTTTACGAATTATACAACGTAAAGTTTCTCGTATTTTATATGACAAACGAGTTGTTACATTAGATCTTGCAAGTTTAGTTGCAGGAACTAAATACAGAGGGCAATTTGAAGAACGTATGAAAGCTGTTATGAATGAACTTGAAAAAAATGATGATATCATTTTATTTATTGATGAAATTCATACTATTGTTGGAGCTGGTGGCGCAACTGGATCTTTAGATGCTTCTAACATGTTTAAACCTGCATTAGCAAGAGGTGAAATACAATGTATTGGTGCAACTACTCTTGATGAATATAGACAATACATAGAAAAAGATGGCGCTTTAGAAAGACGTTTTCAAAAAGTGATCATTGAACCCACAAGTGTTGTAGAAACTATCGAAATATTACAAAATATTAAAGACAAGTACGAATCGCATCACAATGTACAATATACAGACGATGCGTTAGAGGCTTGTGTTAAATTGACTAATCGTTATATGACAGAACGTTTTCTTCCAGACAAAGCTATTGATGCTTTAGATGAAGCCGGATCACGTGTTCATATTACTAATATTAATGTTCCTGAAAAAATTCTTGAAATTGAAGGGAAATTAGAAGAAGTAAGAGAACTTAAAAACTCTGTCGTAAAAAAACAGAAATATGAAGAAGCTGCTAAACTTCGTGATGATGAAAAAAACCTTGAAAAAGAATTAAGCATTGAACAAGAAGTTTGGGAAAATGATTCAAAACTTCATAGAGAAATTGTTTCTGAAGAAGATGTAGCCGAAGTTGTTTCTATGATGACAGGAGTTCCAGTAAATAGAATTGCTCAAACTGAAAGCAATAAATTAGCTGCACTACCTGAACGTATTAAAGGAAAAGTAATTGGTCAAGATGAAGCTGTTGCGAAAGTTGTAAAAGCAATTCAACGTAATCGTGCTGGATTGAAAGATCCAGATAAACCAATTGGCTCATTTATATTTTTAGGTCAAACTGGTGTTGGTAAAACTCAATTGGCAAAAGTATTAGCTCAAGAATTATTTGATTCAGAAAATACATTGGTACGAATCGATATGAGTGAATATATGGAGAAATTTGCTATTTCAAGATTAGTTGGAGCACCTCCAGGATATGTAGGCTACGAAGAAGGTGGACAACTTACTGAGAAAATTAGAAGAAAACCTTACGCTGTTGTTTTACTTGATGAAATTGAAAAAGCACATCCAGATGTATTTAATATGATGCTTCAAGTTCTTGATGATGGTTTCTTGACAGATAGTTTAGGTCGAAAAATTGATTTTAGAAATACGATTATTAT
>JAHRWC010000299.1 GCA_019090365.1 Flavobacteriaceae bacterium | reverse complement strand
ATTTAATAATCCAAAGTTCACTTTTTGCGTTACAATTACCTTACGGTAATCCATAATTGATTCATTTTTTTTAAACCAAAAATCCCCACCCATTCCGCGGTGAGCAGAGTGGTGTGGGGATAGAGTATAAAGGTAAGAAAAATACTGTTATGTCTTATGTTTTCTCATGCTTTTTTTCATTGCCAAAAATCAACATATTACTTTTTTCCATTGATGAAAAAAGTAACCAAAAAAATCTAGCCTTAAGAAAACACTTCTAAATAGTTTGCTCAACACCTAAATTTTAAGAACTCATCCTCCTTTGTCGGATTCAAACAGCTTAAAATTTTACGGTTCTTTCACTTCCTATTTTACGAAGTGTTTTCTGAGGGCAGGGGAACAGCATTTCACTTTTTACGCTTTTTAAAGCTATGGGTCCCGGAGTCGATCCCCAATCAAGTTGAGGACAGGACGAAAACAAGATGTGATGAAATCTTTTAGTTTAGAATAAGGAATAAAAGCTTCGAAATTCAGCCAAAAAGATTTTATAAGTCTAATTGTATATATAATAAGTCCAATTATATGTTTAATAAGTCTGTTTGTTAGTTTAAATAGTCTAATTGTTATTTAAATAAGTCTGAATGTATGTTTTATTAGTCCATTTGTTAGTTTAATTAGTCTCATTGTATATATAATTAGTCTCATTGTTAGTTTAATAAGTCTATTTGTATGTTTAATATGTCCAATTGTTACTTCTATTAACGTTTAGACTTATAATAAAGCGTTAATGTATTGAATATTAGCGGATACACTTGTCATTCCGTGCTTGACACGGAATCCACTTTGAGTATAGTTTACAACATGATGGATCCTGAATCAAGTTCAGGATGACAATGAGGTCGAATCGTAGGACGGAAAACCCCTCAACCATTTTTATTGTATGAGTGAGGGGTTTGAATTTTAATATTACAAATACAATTTATCAATTGGAGTCCAAAAATCCATTCCTGTATAAAATTCTGGTGCTTTACTAGCCCAACCGTTATAGCCTAAATAGAACTCTATTGGGTTAAGGTTTAAATTTTCTTTATTAAAAAGATCGTCTAATACTTCCAAAGGAAGATCATTTGTGTAGGTCATTTCTGCCCAACGTTCAAATTTATTTTGGGAATTATCTTCATATTTGCATCTTAGATAATATGAAAAGAAATATTTCCTATTTTCTCTATCAAAGATAGGGGTAGGTTTATCCTTTAAAAAGATAAGTTTATTATACATTGTAAATTTCCCTGGATATAAAGCTTTATAACTTATAATTCTCCATGCATTATCTATAGCATCTAAATAAACAGATGGAGGAAGAACATCTACACCTTCTACTTTAGTTTTCAAACTAAACATCTCAGGGTTGATTTTTATTAAATTTATAGCCCCTAATGAAAACTCTTTAAGTTTCCCCCAATTGCCCGTAATAATACCCAAGTGAGCGCTATTACTATCTTTTATAAATTTTAAATAGTCGCCAAGATCTTTTTCTAAATCTGCAACGATTGTATGGATTGGTTGTACAGGTTTTCCTGGTTCCATAGATTTTTTAGCAGTTGACCATGCCAACCTTAAAACAGTAGAAAGCATACTGCCAACTTCTGGTATTAAACTTATCAAGCTGATGAGTTCCCCAAATATGGCATCAAGTATGACAGTTATTTCTGATGTATGGGCAGGCAATTTCATTAGTTCAACTGCTCTATCAATACCAATTTGAGCAAAAACCGCATCGGTATTAGTTAAGGATTGAAAATACCCTCCACCACCAAACCATTCTTCTGCCTGACCTCTAATAAAGTCACATTCATTACCTAAATCATCCATAACAGCATTAAATGCTTCTTCATTTATTGAACCATCGGTTGGAAATTTCACCCAACGATCAAGTTGAGAAGAAGTAAAGCCTCCTTCTCTTGGTAATGAGGTAACACCACTTTTTACTAACAATTCTATTATTTTTTTATAAGCTATTTGTTTATCTCCCGTATATATAGATTCTGGCCAAGGAGCATCGTACTTGTCGGTATTATAGAGATCATTTAACCAAGTACCTACCTCAGTAACTGTATGAAATGTTTCATTGCTTGGTAAGTTAAAGGCTAAAAGTTCGCCTTTAGCAACCGAATTTACTTTTGATGGGATTGGAGCTTCTGTAGATATATTCAATGGGATATATCGATAAGCCCCAAGACCTCTTATTACTTTTAATGTGTAGGAAAAATTTCCTCCTAAGGTTTCCCAAAAATGAACATTAGATTGTACGGGTTGATTCCCTGTTGAAATTATAGGCTTGCGGCTATTCTTAAGTAAATCGTACAAATTTGGATTTGTATCATCTGTATCTGCATAATATACAGTGTTAGTTCCTTGATTTAATATATGGCCTTCTCCAGCAACTTGAGGATTGATCGAATTCGTTGCTGCTTCTGAAACCTCATTAGTAGATTTTTGTAAACTATTTTCTAAGTATTCACTTATTGAAATAACCTGACTTATATACGGATGGCTATTTGCTAAGTGTTTTTCTGAATAGCGAAATACATCTACCATTTGATTGGTATTCACTAGTAATAATTGCTTATAAATGGTTGATTCTGGTAATTTAATTACAGAATGAACATCCATATTACCTTCGCTCAATGCTTCTATATTACTATTTTCTAGGTTTGAAGTTAGGATGCAACAATTAAAATGATTGGTAACATTATTACGTTGGTGAATGTCAGGTTGAAATACACTTATTTTGAATTCACCATTTGCTGGTTCTAACGCTGTTTCTACGGCTTTTAAATTTTCTGCTTTTACAGTAATTATTGCCGAATACTGAAACTTTATAGGAAAGATAAAGTTTTCTAATACTTCAATCTTGTCGCCCAAACCATTATCAACAAATTGCCGAATTCGTACTAAGCGCTTTTTGCCCTCAATGTTTGGAAGGTTGGAGAAAAAAATCACAAAAGTGTTGGGAAGTTTAGATAAAGACATGAGATAGTTTTTAGTTTAGATAAAACTAAGTAAATATAAGCGTCAGTAAAATAGGTGTTTATGCGTAATCTTGTTAATTCGGTTTTTAGAAATGGTTTCATTTCTCACTTTTCAAAGCTATGGGTCCCGAAGTCGAATCGTAGGACGGAACAACCCCTCAACCATTTTTATTGAATGGGTGAGGGGTTTTTCTTAAAGTAAAGAATAGATATTAATCCAATGTAGATAATAGATATTTGGCTTCTTGCATTGCATT
>JAHRWC010000298.1 GCA_019090365.1 Flavobacteriaceae bacterium | reverse complement strand
TAGCCTTTTGCAACCGCATTAAAATCAAAATAAATTTCAGGATAATCTTTATGAATAGTACCATCCTTTAATAGCGACACTTTTTTAAAACCAACAAAGTTTCTAAGTGAATCTAATACTGTTGCATCAATTTTTTCAACAGGTTGAACATCTCCAAAGCCATAGGCGTTTCTAAGCACTCCAATAGTTGGGTCAAAATAACCTTCAGAATTTGTATACACTATTTCAGAAATTCGAAATACTTCTTTAAAAATAGCATCAACAACAATTGTACTATCTCCATTATTAATTTTAGAGATATCGCTTTTTGGCATATACGTACTTACCGATTTATTGACTTTATAAATTACAGAATCAATTCCTTTTTCAATATTCATTTCTTTTTCTGAATACATTTGGATAGAAAATGTTGTACCAAAAGCATTTCCTGTAGTTGTATAAAGTTCCTGCTTTTCAGTTGAAGTACATGAAACAAATAATGCTATTAAGATGATGTAATAAACTTTCATACTATTTCTTGTAAACCGTTATAAATCATTGTATAATCTTCACCTAAAACAATTGGCTTCCCATAATCTGAACCATGTCCTAAACCGACTCCAGCATAAAAAGTACGTGCCTCAAACTTTAATGCATGATCCTTCATTTTTAGCATAAAGTCTGAATCGTATTCATTTGCATCTTCTGGATGTGACTTTGCTCTTACAATTACAAAGTGAAGTTTTTTATCCTTTAAAGCAACGAATTGAGGGTTCTTTTTGAGTTCAGAATTAATTCCCATAAACTCATATCCGTTCTCTTCTAGATCTTTTCCAACAATATTCATAGCAAGGTTATGAAGTTCTTGTTCTGAAAGTTTTGTACTCATATTATTTAAATCGTATAAACTGTGTTTTATCAAAATGATAGGTAGGAATCTCAAAATATGCTCCCATTTCTATTTCAAACCAAGGACTAATTTTTGAATCCATTGGGTTTTTAAGTAAATGAACACTTTGAGCTGGTGTATTTCCTTGTGCAAAAATAAACATTTTTTTGCCTGTAGCATCTATAATTTCATCAACGATCATAATGATATGACCAGGGCTTCCAGGATAAATTAACATATCTCCTATTTGTAATTCTGAAACAGCATTTACCTTAGGAAGCTCATCATACAATGATTGAGTTCCCGAATACATAAATATTAAATTAAGGTATTTGTAAAAATTTTCTTTTGAAGTATTAGCACTAGCTGTTTTATGAAAACTTACTTTACTACCATTCACTTTAGGTCGAAATCCTTCCGCATATTTATTCCATGAACAATAATGACCTGAGGTAAAATTGAATCCTATTTTATCTTTCTGGTTCGTGTCCCAAAGATATTCTGAACGAATTCTAATTAATGCATCGGCGCATTGTTGTAAACCATTACTGGGAACAGGTATATCTAGGATTCCCACATGCCCTTGTTGATAGACGTAAGGGTTTCCATCATAATTAATCACTTCACTTCCCGATTTTAATAAGGTGTAATTTCGAATGTATTCCTGAAATGATCCTTCAGAATATTCAGTTCTTTTATACCCTTCTGGAGCTTTAATTCTAGCGATAACCGTAAGTCCTTCTTCATTAATAAATGAAACTGGCATCACTATAGTTTTTGCAATATTCGTAACAGTTTTTCCTTTTTTAGTAAAAAATAAAAAAGAGAAACAAGCTAATAGGATAACTAGTAAAAGTATTTTCTTCATAATTAGAAAACACATTTATGAAACGTTTAGTATGAGTATAAAATAAAAAAACCTCTTAAAAATGTTAAGAGGTTTTTATTTATAATTAAATAAGTTTATCTAAAATCCGCATAATGATCGGCAACAACTCTTGTTTGATCATCATTTGAAATTGGTGGTGGTACTGGAATATGACTCAATAAAGTTATTGTTCCTGTTCTTCCTGCCCAAGACCATGTCCCATTTGGGGCAGGTATACAATCTCCTAAGGGTCCAAAATAATTGACAAAATCATTATGAAATCCTGGAATCACTTTAAGGTTCCAATTTGAAGGAAAACCTGCAAGCATAGAAATTTGTCCATCACACCAGATATCATACCAACTACCATCTCCTGGCAAATTATATATTTGAGGTGGTAAATCTCCAATGCAGTATAAATGATTCTCGAAAGATGTATCAATAAATGGCCCTCTATTACCTTTATGGGAAACAATAACAGCATCTACAGTAGCACCACCACCACCACCGCGTTGATTGTTATCATTCGCCGCAGTAGTTGGTACTTCTGTAGCTAATAAGTCCCAATTTCCATAAAAATTAGCTTCATTACCTGTTTGCTCATAAGCACCTAAAATAACAATACCAACACCTCTTCTAGTTTCAATATACCCCTCAGTCTCTTGATCTATAAACACATTAGTTGCTTTAGAGTTATTATCTGAAATATCAAAATCAAAACTTCCACGGTCTCCAACAAAATGTAATTTCTCGTTGTTTAATCCATTACCTAAAAAGGTAAGAATATCTCCATTTACAAGATTAATTTGAGCAGAATACACTCCTTTACTACTCTTGAAAATATTTATTTTCCCGTGCAGTTCTCTGTTAGCGTTATGTCCAAATACTCCATAAAACTCTACCTCACTAGTTTCATCAAGTGATTTATTTGAAGTTGTTTGTGTTAAATCTGCTGTTGTTTCAGTTTCTGTATTTATATTGTCTTTCGAGCAACTAAACACCACTAACGCTACAGCTAGTAATAAAATTAATTTTTTCATGTTGTTAAAATTTATTGATTAATAATTAGCGACTATTAGATTGTAAGATAGACATTTTTAAGATATTGTAAATAAGTACAAGTACGTAATCTATCTATTTTACATAAATAAGCCCTTTCAATTTTAAAATTGAAAGGGCTTATTTTGATTTTAATATTTACTATTTTTTTATGATACGTTTAACCAAGGTACCTTCTGAAGTATATACTTTTACAAAATACAACGATGTTTCAAAAGAACTTAAATCGATATTACATTGATTTATATGATCATATTGCTTTAATGAAACAATTCTACCTTGAAGATCGATTACCTCAATTTGATGAATGTCGGCAGTTGGTGAATTAACTGTTAACATTCCTGTGGTTGGGTTTGGCAACATACTGATGTTCTGTAATGCTACATCATTGTTACTTAACACCTTTTCTTTAAAAATTAGATCAAATCGATGTGTATCATAAGTCGCATTACTTGTAAATACATAGTTTGTTTCTGAAAGATTTGTAATTACATTGAGCAATTTATCATGAAGATATACTATTGAATCACTAATATCTTCACCTTCAATTTGACGAATCGAAATAGAATATGTTGTAGTTTCTTCCACCATGGAAGAGAATCCTAATTGAACTTCTTGATCTTCATTAAAAGCCGTACGTCCTTGAATGGCTAATTCTTCATCAGTATCTAACACAGAGAATAATGATATTGGAGTGTCAAATCTTTTTGAATCATATTCGTTTTCAAAGCCATCAGTAGCTCCTTCTGTAAATGCAACAAGCATATTACTAGAAATATAATCGTACGATTCAGACTTCAAACTTAACCAGATACGTTGCCTGTCATCATTTTCTGATGAACGATAGTCTGTATTTGGACCTGTAACACGCATGCTATTATTAAAGATTGCTTGTCCTAAACCTAATGC
>JAHRWC010000297.1 GCA_019090365.1 Flavobacteriaceae bacterium | reverse complement strand
TCAAATTCCACCTTTTTAAACAATGTCAATAAAGCTTCATCTTCCATTTTGTTTAATGAAACCTGTGTAATCTCCTGAGCAACAACTGAACCTGATAGAAATAAAAAAAAGAAAAATAGCCTCATATATTGACCTTATAAAAAGCAAGGTATCAAAATACAACTCCCTAGAAAAGGGGGTTTTTCCTGTTTTTTATTAATCTCTTTATTGACCTATGTAAATAGAAATAACTTGTTGTCGTAATTCATGAATTACGACTCTAGATTCGTGAATCGTCAAACATATTATTTGTATATGTCTACTTCATCATAGTACATTTATACTGTTAAATTGTCATATTAAAGTTTTATTTAATGATTAGTATGCAACCAGCTTATTATTTGCCTATTTACTAACTGGGGAGTTATTAAGGAAATATTTAAGCTGGTTTTTATTTTCTTTAAAATGAATTTTTAAAATATTTCCGTAAATTGGTCATATATCTTTTAACCAATGACGAAACCAACATCTCCTTTTACAAGAGCACAGTTATTACCACAAGAAGAAACTTTAGAAATAGCTAGAAAAAAAGGTGCTTTGTACATTGGCATTCCAAAAGAAACGTACTTTCAAGAAAAACGTATTTGCCTAACTCCAGATGCTGTCAATGCTATAGTTGCTAATGGTCACAAAGTATTAGTAGAAGAAGGTGCTGGTTTAGAAGCTGGCTTTACCGATACTGCATATAGTGAGGCCGGAGCTGAATTAACAAATGACACTAAAAAAGTTTTTGAATGCCCTATTTTATTAAAAGTAGAACCTCCTACCCTCGAAGAAATTAATCTCATAAAACCAAAAACAGTATTAATTTCTGCATTGCAACTTAAAACTAGACAAAAATCTTATTTTGAAGCATTAGCTAAAAAGAAAATCACAGCACTTGCATTCGAGTTTATAAAAGACGAAAGTAATAGCTACCCAGCCGTAAAAGCTTTAAGCGAGATTGCTGGAACTGCATCTGTTTTAATTGCAGCAGAGTTAATGGTAAACGCTGAGAAAGGAAATGGATTGCTATTTGGAAACATTAGTGGAGTTCCTCCAGCTGAAGTTGTGGTAATTGGAGCTGGTACCGTTGGTGAATTTGCTACGAGATCTGCATTAGGTCTTGGAGCAAATGTAAAAGTATTTGACAATTCACTAACCAGACTTCGTAAGATACAAGCCAACTTAGGAACTACTTTTTTCACTTCAACAATTCAACCAAAGTACTTAATGAAGGCTTTACGAAGATGTGATGTAGCTATTGGAGCCGTTAGAGGGTCTAACCGCTCTCCTATCTTAGTAACTGAAGGCATGGTAGAAAACATGAAAAATGGAGCTGTTATCATTGATGTGAGCGTTGATATGGGCGGTTGTTTTGAAACAACAGAAATGACAAGTCATAAAAATCCAACACAAATTAAACATGGTGTTGTTCATTATGGGGTGCCAAATATCCCTGCTAGGTACCCTAAAACTGCTTCAATATCTATAAGTAATATTTTCACTCCTTATTTATTAGATATAGCTGAATGTGGTGGTGTAGAAAATGCGATTCGTTTTGATAGTGGTTTAAAAAATGGTTTGTATTTTTACCGCGGAATTCTAACCAATAAAGCTGTCGCAAATTGGTTTGATATGCCATATAGTGATATTAATCTACTAATTTTTTAGACATTGAAATTTATTAAACGTTTAGGCTTCTATTCAGGAGGCTTTATTATAGGGCTTCTTCTTTTATTTTTCTTTTTAGGCGGAAAAAAAACATCATGTGATTACGGTCCTAATTCGAGAACATTAAAAAACATTCGCATTAAGGAACGTGTTTTTTCTGAAAGTACACTTCAGTATTTAGAGCAACAACAACTAGACACTTCTGCTGTTTCAAGATTATTAGAAAATGGAAATGTATTGTTTTCTGAAAGTAATACAGATCTAGATTCTTGCAAAGTTTATGTAATAGAAGGTTCTGTTTCAGAAAAAAACCTGAAAATTTCTGTTGAAAATTGCAATAAGAAAGCAACTGTTTTAAATGCTGAAACCTATATCGATTAAACCTTTCTACGCTTCTTTTCTTTTTTCAATAAAGAAAGCTCTCTACTAGTTTGTCCAGCAACTGAAGTATTTTCTTCAGCTCGACGGATTAAATAAGGCATCACATCTTTTACAGGGCCAAAAGGAATGTATTTTGCAACATTGTAACCTTCTTCTCCTAGATTATAGCTTATGTGATCACTCATACCATAAAGCTGACCATACCAAACATCTTTATGATTTTTGGGTATATTTCTATTCTCCATAATCTCCATAGCCTTATAACTACTCTCTTCATTATGAGTCCCTAGAAATAAAAGAATATCATCTAAATGATCAAAGATATATAGCATTACTGCATCAAAATTATCATCTGTAGTTTGTTTACTATCACACATTGGAGTTGGATAATTCATTTCTTCAGCTCGCTCATTTTCTTTTTCTAAATAAGCTCCACGAACTATTTTATAACCAATTTTATATCCTTTTGCCTTTGCTCTTGCATGAGATTCTTTAAGGTAATCTAAACGATCCCAACGATAACATTGCAAAGTGTTACATACTACCGCTCTCTCTTTATTATACTTCTCCATCATCTCTTCACAAAGATCATCTGCAGCTTTTTGCATCCATGTTTCTTCTGAATCTATAAGCAATGTAATGTTTGCTTCATAAGCAGCTTTACATACCTTATCAAATCTTTCGACAATACGATCCCATTCAGCTTTTTCTGATTCATTTAGAGTCTGATTCTCTGTAACTTTTTGCCAAATTTCGAAACGTCCCAATCCTGTTGGTTTAAAAACAGAAAACGGCATTGCTTCTTTTGTTTTAGCAAATTCAGTTAACTCTAACACTTTGTTCATAGTCTTATCAAATTGAGCTTCTTCTTCTTTTCCTTCTACTGAATAATCTAATACTGAAAAAACTCCTTCTTGATGCATTTTATCAACTATTGGAATACAATCATCTTCGTTTACTCCTCCACAAAAATGATCGAATACTGTCGAACGTATTAACCCTTCTACAGGTAAATGAACGTTTAAAGCAAATTTGGTAACTGCTGTACCAATTTTCACTAATGGCTCGTTTGCGATCATTTTAAATAAAAAATAAGCGCGTTCAAGTTCAGAATCGCTTTTTAATTTAAAAGCAGCTTCTGTGTTGTCGAAAAGAGATTTTGATACCATAATTAATGATTTATATAACAAATATAGTTAGATTTGGCATCTATTTAAAATCATTTGAAGCTTATTATTTATGAATTCTGAACAAAAAAATATTGGCTCTATTTATTGCAATAGTAAGGCTTGGGGTGCATTTAATGAAAAGCTAGCAAGCATCAATCTTTCCAAAGTTTTTGTGATAATTGATGAAAACACAAAACAATTTTGTTTACCAATATTAAGATCAAAAATTAGCCAAGATTTTACACTGGAAATTTTAGAAATTGAAGCAGGTGAGATTTATAAAAATATTGATACTTGTGTTTTACTTTGGAACCAATTAAGTGAAAAAGGAGCTGATCGAAATAGCATAATATTAAATCTTGGTGGAGGAGTTATCACAGACTTGGGTGGTTTTGTTGCTTCTACCTTTAAAAGAGGAATAAAGTTTATAAATATCCCTACTACACTACTAGCCATGGTTGATGCTTCAGTTGGAGGTAAAAATGGTGTTGATCTTGGTGTACTAAAAAACCAGGTTGGAGTAATTAACAACCCAGAAATGGTTCTTGTGGACACTGTCTTTTTAAAAACCTTACTTAAAGAACAAATTACTTCTGGTTATGCTGAAATGCTTAAGCATGGATTAATTCATTCAAGTTCATACTGGAATGAAATAAAATTATTTGATGTAAATAATATAAAATCAACCGAAGATTTAGTTTGGGATTCAATTAAAATTAAGAATGAAATTGTTTTAAAAGATCCATTTGAAAAAAGTATTAGAAAAACATTAAACTTCGGACATACATTAGGGCATGCAATAGAATCTTATTGTCTTGACAATAAAGACAAAAAAGACCTATTACATGGTGAGGCAGTAGCTATCGGAATGATATTAGCTACATATATTTCGTTTAAATTAGTATCGCTTTCAGAAAAAGAACTTTCAGATATTTCAGAAACACTTACTAGGTTTTATACAAAAGTTGATTTTTCTTCAGAAGAAATATCTTCAATTATTGAATTATTGAAATACGATAAGAAAAATAGCAATGGTAAAGTTTTATTCGTTTTACTTTCTTCAATAGGAAACTGTGAAATCAATCAAGAAGTTCCGAATGACTTAATTTTTGAAGCCTTCGAATTCTATAAAAAAATATAATTACAAATACCTTTCTTGGATTACTTCTACATGATGAATTTCATGACCACAGATAATAAACCCCGCTGCACGAGCTGACAATAAACTCCCACTAGCTTTTCCTGTCTTCTTTAAACTATCTTCTGAAAGACTTTCAAATAAAGCAATTGTAGCGTTTCTAACTAATTTGTATTCTTCAATTAAATTATTAATTGATCTTGAATTCGCATTTGAATTTTCAGCAAAAACATTTTCATCAAACCCGGAAAGATTTGCATTTTCAGATCGTGCGAAAAATAATGCTCGAATAGAAAAAACACGATCTGCATCAATTAAGTGAAGCAATAATTCTTTAGGAGTCCACTTACCTTCAGCATACGCATATTCTAATTTAGGTTCAGGGATTGTTTCAAAAAACTGTATAGTTTTATCTCTACCGTCCTCCAATGCTTTTAAAAGTGGCTTCTCTCCCACTTTATCTATATACACTTTATAATATGGGTTAAACTCTTTAGTAGTTAATTGATCTGTTGTCATAATTTAATTTTATTAAAGATAAAAAAAGCCCTTTAGATAATCTAAAGGGCTTTTATAAAAATATAATATTTTTAAATTTCTTTAAATATTGAATGCATTAGTCGTTTCTTATCATTAATACTTTCCTCTAAGGAAATCATAGTTTCTGTTCTTGTAACACCATCTATATCATCTATTTGATAAATAATACTTTTAGCTTGACTAGTATCTTTAGCTCTAATCTTACAGAATAAGTTAAACTTACCTGTTGTAACATGAGCTACTGTTACAAAAGGAATTTCACTAATACGCTCTAACACAAAATGTGTTTGAGAAGTTTTATTTAAAAATATACCAACATAAGCGATAAATGAATATCCTAATTTTTTATAATCAATTGTAAGTGAAGAACCTACTATTAGGTTAGCTTCTTCCATTTTACGTACTCTTACATGTACCGTTCCTGCAGATATCTTTAATTTTTTTGCTATGTCTGTAAATGGAATTCTGGTATTGTCAATAAGCATGTCCAGAATCTTATGATCCGTGTCGTCTAATTTAAATTTTGCCATCATGTGTTTATTATAATGCAAAATTACTAAGTAATTCTTAATTATAAAACATAAATGTTATTAATTTTTCAATAATATATGATTTTTTATAATAATATTACTTAGAGTATCGTTAATCTACATCTTTTTTTGCGAATTCAGCAAGAACTGACTTGCATAAGGGTCTGGTTCATAATGAGCTTTAATTTTACTTACATCATCCACCTGCTCTATTATTGGTGCAAAATCAATTTTACCATCGATTAAACGCTCTTCATATTGCATAACCACTGTAGTAAAGCCACTTGAATTTTCATCCTTAACTCCACGTAGAATTAAATCTCTGTAATTGGTATTGTTTTTAGGGATCTGGAAATAATCCTCATAATCTAATCGATTGTTCTTTTTTGGTAAAATATCAAATAGAGATAAAAATGAATAAAATATAAATTCTCGAGTTGTTTCTCTTTTGTAATCGGTTTTATAATGACCCGCTTCAAATAAAATAGTAGGCACACCAAGCATTTGAAACGTATCACCCACACAGTTTTCATTAAAAGTATCATCATATCGACCTACTTGACCTGGGATAATCTCTTGCAGCATTGTATTCATTTTCACTATTTGCTTCATAGCGACAATTCTAGATATATTTACTGACCTCTCTTTATCTGCAGCAGGAGACAAAAATGAAATAGTAGCTGGCAATCCATTTTCTAATCCATAAATAGTTCGTTGATCATGTAAGTTTAAACATAGATTAGGCTTTAACTCATCAAAAACAGTTCTTAAAACAATACTTTCCTTTTGTGTCAAATTAATCGCATCTCTGTTTAAATCAATCATATTAGCATTTTCACGCGTATAAACGTCTGCTCCATCAGGATTTAATATAGGAATAACCACTAAGGTGTTATTTTCAAGAAAGTGGCTTATTTCATCTTTAAAAAGCTCTTTATTTGAAATAAATTTAAGGAAATCGAAAATTGCTTTGGTACAAGTTGATTCATTTCCATGCATTTGAGACCAAGCTAATATTTTATTAGAGCCATTTCCCAAAGTTATCTTTGGAATATCATTTCCTTTTTCAGATGTCCCTGCAGAAGAAATTGAAAATAAATTCTGGTATTTTTCAAGTAATGGTTTTATATGATTTAGAGTAATATATCTTCCCTCTAAATGTGCTTCAAAATTATCCTTATACCAAGCTTCTATATTCATATTCTATTTGTTGTGTTACAAAGGTAAACATATCGTTGTTTACTTTTGTAAACAACGATTAAATAGATTTTTGTATACAGATGTAAACAAATGACTAGTATAAGTTGTGTATTTTACAAGGCGCATGTTAATATTTTCATAATAAATATTTAACTAATTTTATTTCAGTTAGTTATGCGCTATTACGTAAAGTTATTGTTTGATTAAAATAAATAATTATACGATTAATATTAATTATTGAATCATTATATGTTACATTTGTAATAGCAATTAGTTCAAACAATTTATTACAATGGTAAACAGTCTAGATTTCAGTAAAAGGTTGCAAACGATACTCGATTATTACGGTTTATCTGCTACTTCTTTTTCTGAAAAAATGGCTGTAAATAGGTCTACAATTTCTCACCTCCTATCTGGTAGAAATAAACCAAGTTTAGAATTTGTAATGAAGATTCTTAGTAATTTTCCTGAAGTAGAATTGTATTGGCTTTTAAATGGAAAAGGTACATTTCCATTGAATTTGAAATCAAGTAAAGTTGAAACTGAAATACAACCTTCTGAAAAAACAGACAATAATATAGTAGCTTCAATAAATTTAGATAAAAACACTTCAGATTCAGAAATAGATAAAATTGTTATTTTTTACAAGGATGGCACTTTTAAAGCTTATAAAAATTAAGCAATTCATTAAATTTGCATAAAATTGTACTATGCGAATTATTTTCACCCTACTTACTTCTATACTACTTACTAGTTGTTATCAGCCTGAAAGAAATTGTGAGCATTTTAAAAATGGCACATTTGAATTTGAAGCTTTAGTGGGAACTGAAGTACTTAAAACAACATTTACTCGAAATGATTCTATAGAAATAGACTTTTTTAAGGGGAAATCTGATACTTCATCTATTCGATGGATTAATGATTGTGAATATATCGTGAAAAAAATTAATCCGAAAAGCATTTCAGAAAATCATGCCATACACATGAAAATACTTACTACAGAAGACGATAGCTATATTTTTGAATATAACATAGTCGGTGATACGAATAAGCAAAGAGGAACTGCTAAAAAAATTAAATAGATTGGGATATAATATCGTATTAATTGAACCTGAAATACCTAATAATACTGGTAACATAGGGCGTTTAAGCCTTGCAACTGGATCAAATCTACATTTGGTAAAACCATTTGGGTTTGAAATAAACGACAGCCGTTTAAAAAGAGCTGGTCTTGATTATTGGCAGCACCTTTCAGTTTTCATCTATGAAAATTTAGCAGAGTTTTATTCTAAAAATGAAGGAGCAGACATGGTGTATTTATCAAGTCATGGAGAGCAGAATTATACTAAAATTGATTTTCAAGAAAATCAGTTTTTAATATTTGGGAAAGAATCTGTTGGATTGCCAAAAGAGCTTCTGTCTAAAAACACAGAGAAGACGTTTCACATCCCTATTCATAGTGAACATGTACGAAGTTTAAATTTAGCTAATGCAGTTGGCGTGGTTGTTTATGAAGGTTTAAGAGCTTTAAACTATTAATTATCTTTATTTTTCAGGTGTTTATTTTGCTCTTCTAAAAGCTTTTCAATATTAGAAAGCAATTCAATATTTTTAGGTGTTTCAACTTCTTTATCTTTTGGATCTTCAGCTTTTCTTCGGAAACGATTCATAAACTTTACAACCAAAAAGACAGTTAAGGTAATTATAAGAAAATCAATTAACACTTCAATTAATTCGCCATAACCAATGGCTAATTCTGTAATTCCTTCAGTTTCTTCTCTTAATATATATTTCTTATCTGCAAGTGTAATACCATCCGTAACCATAGTCAACGGAGGCATAATGACCTTTTTCACTAAAACACTTACCACATTATTAAAAGCAACACCAATGATAATACCTATAGCCATATCTATCATATTCCCTTTAAGGGCAAAGTCTTTGAACTCTTGATAGAATTTTCTCATAGTATTTTAATTAAAACAATAGTGTTTGACCTTCATCATCTGAAATAGGATCTTCTCCATTACCTGAATCTTTCGAATTAGGTTTTTCTTCTGAAGGATTCACATCTTTTTCTGAAGAAATTGTTTCCTCATCTACTACATCAATTTCTTCAGTTGGTATTACTTCAGGTGCTTCATACGGAAGTGACTCTAAAGTGTTTATTTCTAACACCTTATCCTTTGTAAGTTGATTCCCTAATGCAGAAATACCTTTAATTGAAATAAATTCTTCTAAATTAATCTCAATATTTTCCTGACGATCTTTTCCTCTTTTCTTAGCAAAAACAAGCTCTGCCATAGGTCGATAGTCCGTAAAGATCTTTTCTAAATATGATTTTGGATGATCAGAAATAATCAATTCTTCTCGATCTGGATTATCAATTAAAAAACGTTTAATATAAAAAAGCTCTTTGTCTCCTTCCCAATATATTGCAGATACTGGTTTTTTTGAGTCCCATTTCTCAAGTACAATCATATCATCATCAAAACGCAGCGTGATTTCAGGAATTACAGTTTTCACTACACCTTTCTGATTAATAATCAATAATCTATCCTCACTAGTAAACTCACCTAAAAGCTCTCCTCTATCATCTACATTCAATCGTTGAACTGTTTCATCAAACCAAATTTTACGAGGTTTTAATGTTGAAAGACCTTTTTCTTTTAGTTCAATTCGTTTAACAGCATATTTAGTAACAATATTTCCTCTTGAGGCTCTACCTTTTACAAGCATATCAGCAAAATCAAGATCAAATTTTAGTTTTTTAATACTTCCTGATTGCCTCAATAATATAGTAACCAATTCAGCTTCACCATTAGGATTTGCAGTAAAATAAAGTGCTTTACTGCCTTTGGTTCCTTTGGTGAGGTCATATTCCTTATCACGAGTTATTGAAGTTACCGCAAATCGTTTTACATAAGTTGCTCCTCTAACACCATCTTTATAAATTAAATTATAAATAGTTCGTTTATCCTTTTTCTTAAATACAGCTACATGAATAATTCCTTTACCAATAAAGGTTTTTGACCCTACTTTTGTGACCATCATTTTTCCTTCGGCAGTAAATACAATTATATCATCAATATCACTACAGTCAGTCACATACTCGTCTCGACGTAAACTTGTGCCTATAAATCCTTCTTCCCTATTTACATAAAGCTTTGTATTTCTAATTACAACCTTAGTAGCTTCAATGTCGTCAAAGATTCGAATTTCAGTTTTACGCTCTCTTCCTTTTCCGTATTCCTTTTTAAGGCGTTTAAAATAATCTATTGCATATTCAATAAGATTTGCTAAAT
Source organism: Flavobacteriaceae bacterium (assembly GCA_019090365.1). Classification (GTDB taxonomy): domain Bacteria; phylum Bacteroidota; class Bacteroidia; order Flavobacteriales; family Flavobacteriaceae; genus Marifrigoribacter. The sequence continues at coordinate 5,689 of JAHRWC010000297.1, read as the reverse complement.
GATGTTTAACCTCAGCAATACGATCTTCTAATGCATCAATTTTTTGTTGAGCTTTATCAATATCAAATTTTGATATACGTTTAATTCGAATTTCTGTTAACCGAACAATATCATCCTCAATTACAGGGCGTTTCAAATGTTTAATATGAGGTTTTAAACCTTCATCAATCGCTTTAATAACACCTTCCCACGTTTCCTCTTCTTCAATTTCTCGGTAAATTCTATTTTCAATAAAAATACGTTCTAAGGAAGCAAAATGCCATTGTGATTGCAATTCATTTAATTGAATCTCCAATTCGCTTTTTAATAACTCAACTGTTCTATCTGTGGAACGTCGAAGCATTTCAGTAACTCCTACAAAAAGCGGTTTATTATCTTCAATAACACAACCTAATGGTGAAATTGGAGTTTCACATTTAGTAAATGCAAATAAGGCATCTATTGTTTTATCCGGAGAAATACCATTTGGCAAATGAACTAATATTTCAACATCAGCCGCAGTATTGTCCTCAATCTTTTTTATCTTAATCTTACCCTTTTCGTTCGCCTTTAAAATAGAATCTATTAATGACGAAGTGGTTGTTCCGAAGGGAATTTCAGTAATTACTAATAAGTTTTTTCCACCATTATTAATTCTAGCACGAGTTCGTACCTTTCCTCCTCTTAAACCATCATTATAGTTGGTAAAATCTGCAATACCACCGGTTGGGAAGTCTGGAAATATTTGAAAACGCTTTCCCTGTAAATGCTTTATTGAAGCATCTATGAGCTCAATAAAATTATGCGGCAATACTTTAGTTGAAAGTCCTACAGCAATTCCTTCTGCACCTTGTGCCAATAACATTGGAAACATTACAGGAAGATTGATAGGTTCTTTTCTTCTTCCATCATAGGAAGACTGCCATCCAGTTATTTTTGGATTAAAAACTACATCTAAAGCAAATTTAGAAAGTCGTGCTTCAATATAACGAGCAGCAGCAGCTCTATCTCCTGTTAATACATTTCCCCAGTTACCTTGTGTATCTATTAGAATATCTTTTTGACCAATTTGCACCATGGCATCAGCAATACTTGCATCTCCATGAGGATGGTATTGCATGGTATGTCCAACTATATTTGCTACTTTGTTATAACGGCCATCATCCAAATCCTTAAGAGACTGCATAATACGACGCTGCACAGGCTTAAAACCATCTTCTATTGCAGGTACAGCACGTTCTAATATAACATACGAAGCATAGTCTAAAAACCATTCCTTGTACATTCCTGTAACTTTCGTAGTAGTTTCCCCTGAAAGGTCTCCTTCATCCATTTGCATTTCTGGATCTGGAGTTAACTCTTCATCATTATGTTCAATTTCCTCACTCATGTATCTATTGTACTATTTTAGTCTTCTACTTTATCTAATTCTACTTTCAGATTATTAATAATAAATTCCTGTCTATTAGGTGTATTTTTACCCATATAAAAGGAAAGCAATTCTTCTATACTCATTGCTTTATCAAGCATTACAGGATCTAAACGAATATCATTCCCAATAAAGTGTTTAAATTCATCTGGAGATATTTCACCCAAACCTTTAAATCGAGTAATTTCAGGTTTAGGTTTTAACTTTTCAATAGCATCCTTTTTTTCTTCATCTGAATAACAATAAATAGTTTCCTTTTTATTTCTGACTCTAAACAATGGAGTTTCTAATATAAATATGTGACCTTCTTTAATTAATTCAGGAAAAAACTGAAGGAAAAAAGTAAGTAATAATAAACGTATATGCATTCCATCGACATCGGCATCTGTTGCAATTACAATGTTATTATAGCGTAAATCTTCTAATCCCTCTTCAATATTTAAAGCTGCTTGTAATAAATTAAATTCTTCATTTTCATACACAATTTTTTTACTCATTGAATAACTATTCAAGGGTTTCCCACGAAGTGAAAAAACTGCTTGTGTATTAACATCTCTACTTTTTGTAATACTACCACTTGCCGAATCACCCTCAGTAATAAACAATGTAGATTCCAGACGTCGTTCTTTCTTCATATCGCCTAAATGAACTCGACAGTCTCGTAATTTCTTATTATGTAAATTGGCTTTCTTAGCGCGTTCTCTTGCTAGTTTCCTAATACCTGTAAGATCTTTTCGCTCTCTTTCAGCTTGCATGATCTTGCGTTGCATTTTTTCAGCAGTATCAGGATTTTTATGAAGAAAATTATCTAGATATGTTTTTATAAAATCATTAATATAACTACGTACTGTAGGTAATTCTCCACCCATATCTGTAGATCCAAGCTTTGTTTTTGTCTGACTTTCAAAAACAGGTTCCATTACTTTTATAGCTATTGCTGAAACAATTGATTTTCTTATATCACTTGCTTCATAATTTTTACCATAAAACTCTCGAATTGTTTTAACTAGACTCTCTCGAAAAGCAGCTTGATGTGTTCCCCCTTGAGTAGTGTGTTGACCATTTACAAACGAATGGTACTCTTCACTGTATTGTGTTCTGCTATGTGTTATAGCTATTTCTATATCTTCTCCTTTTAAATGAATGATTGGGTAAATCATATCATCTTCAGCAATATTTTCTTCAAGTAGGTCTTTTAATCCATTTTCTGAAAAATATTTTTCTCCATTAAAATCGATCGTTAGACCTGGATTTAAATACACATAATTTTTAAGCATTCGAATAACATATTCATTACGATACTTAAATTTCTTAAAAATGGTTTCATCGGGAATAAAGCTAACTTTTGTTCCTTTTCTTTTTGAAGATTCTTCAATTCCTGGATCAGAAGTTAATTCACCTGTGGAAAATTCAGCATATTTAGATTTGTTATCTCTAACAGATTCAACTTTAAAATAACTAGATAAAGCATTTACTGCTTTTGTACCAACTCCATTTAATCCTACAGCTTTTTTAAAAGCACGTGAATCGTACTTACCTCCAGTATTCATTTTTGAAACTACATCGACAACTTTACCTAAAGGAATACCACGACCGTAATCTCGAACTTTAACTTCTTTATCCTTTATTCGAATTTCAATGGTTTTCCCTGCTCCCATGACAAACTCATCTATACTGTTGTCTATCACCTCTTTAAGCAGGATGTAAATACCATCATCTGGTGAAGATCCATCTCCTAGTTTTCCGATATACATCCCAGGACGCATACGAATATGTTCTTTCCAATCGAGAGACCGTATATTATCCTCTGTATATTGATCTTGTTTCGCCATGAATATTTTTGCTGTAGACGTGCTAATATAGGACTTCACAGTAGATTTTGAAACCTTAAAAAAGGAAAGTAATTAACAATAAAAAAGGTCTAATTGTTGAAAAATAAATTGTAGTTATGGTTGATTCGGATTTTTATATAAAGTTATGAAAACCCCTAATTGAGAATAACTTTTGATTTCCACCCAATTAGTTCGAAGTTCAACAATATCTTCATCGCTTGTAATGTTTTCAATATTTGAAAAAAGAACAAACTCATTTTTATTTAAACTTAATGTTTCAAACTTTGCCTCTTCTTTTAATTCATCTTTTAAAGTAGATAACCATCTTGTGTTAATCGTAGTATTTGTGCCTACTGAAGATCTTGAAATTTTCTGATTATCAATAAATTCAAGCATTTTTTTCTCTTGTTCAAAATAATTAAGATAAGCTAAACTACAATCCCATCCTTGAGCAATTGTTGCTGGGTAAATCCAAAAATGACCAGTGATAAAAGCAATAATAATTATTGCAAAATACATCCTTTTTAATCTAATACTTTTTACCAATAAGTACATTAAATTAATAAAAAGAATATTGGCAAGAATAAAGCATATTAGTAAGTAGCGAGGGCCCATAGGATTACTAAAAGGTACAAACCCTAAAAAGAATACAACACAAAATACAATAAGTGAAATTAAAAGCCTTGAACTTTGTTTTTCAATTTGAAAATATTTTTTATTTAAAAATTGATACGCTAAAAATACTAATGGAATCCAAACAATTAATCTTCCGTATTCTAATAGGTTTTTAACAATTGCTGCTGAGTTCTTTGCCATTCTAGCAAGTTCAGTAACCTTTCTATGTTCGCTATAACCTTCATTTTTTGAAATTAAAAACCAACCTAATTCTGAATACTGATACAGTATAAAACCTAATAAAACTAAAAAACTGATTAAATAGCTTTTCAACATTTTCTTATTATAATCCAATAAATGAGCTTTGTAAAGCCAAACATGAATTATGATCAATGCTAAAGAACAATAAATCCCTCTTAAATTAGTAAGTAACATTCCTGTTAATGCTAAAGCATACAACCAATGTTTATTCTTAAATAGTGAGTTAATACCTAGTAAAACAAAAAATAACAATAACATATCATTATTTAGTATTGTAGATTGTGCTATTAGTGTTGGTTCTAAAAGTACTAGCAATACAAGAAAAATTGAATATCTTCCTTTAAAACTGTTTTTTGCTAGTAAAAAGATTTGGTAAAAAACTCCAAAATTCACTAATAGCAACAAAAGTCTTGCCGCCCAAATAGATTTTCCTAAAAAGGTCCAGAATAATGCAATTCCAGTTATCCAAAGTGGCGGATGTCCTGAGTTTATATCAGTAGGAACAATTAAACTCGAAAATTGATGTGTATAAATCCAATCTGCTCGACTAGATTTACTTATCGCATCCCAAAAGAAAGGTAAATCATGTAATAGCAAGAACTCAATTAGTAAAAAAGTTATTATAATAAATATTACTAATTTTTCTTGCCTATTCATACTCTACACATTAAACCTAAAATGCATTACATCACCATCGCTTACAACATACTCTTTACCTTCAACTGAAAGTTTACCAGCTTCTTTTACTTTTGCTTCACTTCCTAATTGAGCGTAATCATCGTATTTAATAACTTCAGCTCTAATAAACCCTTTTTCAAAGTCAGTATGTATCACACCTGCTGCTTGAGGAGCTGTAGCGCCTATAGGAATAGTCCAGGCTCTAACCTCCTTAACTCCGGCTGTAAAGTAAGTTTGTAGATTTAATAATTTATAAGCACTTCTAATTAGTTTTGCTGAACCTGGTTCATCTAAACCGAGGTCTTCTAAAAATAATTGACGCTCTTCGTAATCTTCTAATTCATTAATATCTGCTTCAGTACCTACAGCTAAAACAAGTACTTCAGCATTTTCATTAGCTACTGCTTCTTTAACTTTTTCAACATATTCATTTCCTGAAACTGCTGAGCCTTCATCAACATTACAAACATACATTACAGGTTTGTCAGTAATAAATTGAATAGGAGCAACAAATTCTTCTCTTTCACTTTCAGTTAAATCTATAGCACGAACAGAAATACTTGCTTCTAATCCTTCTTTTATTTTTATTAAAACAGCTTCTTCTTTTTGAGCTTCTTTATTACCAGTTCTCGATGCTCTCTTTACTTTTTCAAGTTTTTTCTCTGCAGTCTCAAGATCTTTTAATTGAAGTTCAATATCAATCGTTTCTTTATCTCTAATAGGATCAATACTACCATCTACATGGATTATATTATCATCATCAAAACATCGCAAAACATGTAAGATAGCATCTGTTTCCCGAATATTTCCTAGAAATTGATTCCCTAACCCTTCACCTTTACTTGCACCTTTAACCAAACCAGCGATATCTACTATATCTACAGTAGCAGGCAAT
>JAHRWC010000296.1 GCA_019090365.1 Flavobacteriaceae bacterium | reverse complement strand
TTGATATAAAAACGGGTTGTTTTGTTGACAACTAACAACAAATGCAATTAGTAGTAGAAATAAAAATTTAATTTTCATCTTATTCTTCATTTTGTAAACGTTCTTTTTCTATTTCTTCAGAAAGGCGATTTTCTAGAATAGGTTCTATTAAGGTTTTTCTAGGATTCATTTTCATGAATGGAAAAAGCTCAAGATCATTTTTCATTAGATCTTTTTCGTTAGGATGTTTGTTTGTCCCTAATAAAACTATTTTTCCTTCATTAAATAGTTGTTGTTCTTTTTCAGCAGTTTCCTTAATTTTTCTTTGAATTTTACCTTCTTTTAAATGCTTTAAAAAACCACCGCTCGATTCAATTTCTTTAAAAAGATTCAGTGCTTTTTCAGATAATTGTTGCGTAAGATATTCAATATAATAACTGCCTTCAGTTGGATTGTTTTCAGAATTAAAATAGCTTTCAGACTTTAAAATTAAAAGCTGATTTCTGCCAATTCGTTCTCCAAATTCATTGCTTTTATGATAAATAGCATCGTATGAAAGACTACAAATAGAATTTGCTCCACCTAAAATAGCGCTCATGTATTCAGTAGTAGTTCTTAGTAAATTAACATTGTAATCGTAAATCGTTTTATTTCTTTTAGAAGGAAAAGCGATGATATGACATTCTTCACTTATTCCATATTCCTTCGCTAAAAGCGTATACAAATTACGTAATGCTCTAATTTTTGCTATTTCAAAAAAATAATTAGTTCCAACTGCAACTTTAAAAGTTAGGGTAGGTTGAAGGTTTTTATTACTGAAATGATTTAAATATTCATTTGCATGTGCTAAAGAATAAGCCAGTTGTTGAACCATATTAGCACCGGCATTTTGATATAAAGTAGCATCAATACTTAATATGTTTTTCTCTGAATTATCTTTTAGAATGTTTTCTAATACAGAATGATCATCATTTAAATTTTTATACCAGTTTCCATCTTTTGCAAGATTACCTATGATATCTATATTATAAAATACAGTTGCATTTTTTTCTGAAAGAAATGAAATTAATTGATTGTAAAATCCTTCTGAAAGGAAATTTAAATTGATATAAATCTTAATATCAGAAAACGGAACCTCATTAAAAACTGAAATAATATTGAATTCTTTTTCCGAAGTAAAATAAATTGCTTCCGCACCTCTTTGAATTGCATCTAAAGTTAGTCTATTAGCAATCGATTCATCATCAATAAATATTTTTTGACAAGCTTTCCAGTTTTCATTTGGATTGGAATTTTTATAAAAACCTGAATCATAATCTTCTTCATTATAAAAAGGTTTTACATCAATTCCTTCAATATTTTTCCAAATTAATGTTTCGTTATAATCAGCTCCTTTTAAATCTACTTGTATTTGTTGTTTCCATTCTTTAGCAGAAACACCTTTAAAATCTTTAAATAAAAAATCACTCATTTTTTCCTTTGTTTTTTAAACTGTCTTGGTGTTCAATTAAAAATATATCTTCATTTTCCTTCTTCATGTAGTATTTTTCACGTGCAAATTTTTCTTGCTCATTACTATCCTTCATTTTTTCAATGAATGATTTATCATGATCTATTTCACCTTTATAAAATTCTTTATTCTCTTTTAAATTATCAATTTCATTATTTAATTCATTATGAATAAAAAACGAATTGGTGTCAAAAAAGAACATCCAAACAAAAAATAGAATGATTATGAGTAAGTATTTATTACTTACCGTTTTAACCCATTTTTTATTTTTAAATTCAGAAAATTTCACAAGTATTAAATTAATTTTTGATGAATAATAGTTCTCATTAACTCGATTGCAACAGTGTTGTATTTATTATTTGGAATGATTAAATCTGCATACTCTTTCGTTGGTTCTATAAACTGAAGATGCATTGGTTTTAGTGTATTTTGATAGCGATTTAAAACTTCTTCTAAATCTCTTCCACGTTCTGCCATATCACGTTTAAGTCTTCTAATTAATCGTTCATCACTATCTGCATGCACATAAATTTTTATGTCGAACAATTTTCTAATCTCTGGATTGGTAAGTATTAAAATACCTTCAACTATAACAACTTTTGTAGGGACTGTAGTTTCAGTTTCCTTTATTCGGTTATGTTCAACAAACGAATATATGGGTTGTTCTATGGTATTACCTTTTCTTAATTCTTCTAAATGAGTTACTAATAAATCAAAATCGATTGCTTGAGGGTGATCAAAATTTATTTTAGTACGTTCTTCAAATGAAAGGTGAGATGTATCTTTATAATAAGAATCCTGAGAAATGATACAAACTTCATTTTTTGGAAGTTCATCAATAATTTGTTGAACAACTGTAGTTTTTCCACATCCAGTTCCTCCGGCAATTCCAATAATAAGCATATAAAAAAGGTTTTTACAAAGATAATGAGATTTAGAGTTTTATGCCATTTTTATAGAGTAATATAATTCTGATTTTGTTTGAAACATTTTGTGAAATATTTATTTTTGTTTTATCAATTTTGGGATGTAGCTTGGTTTAGTTAAAGTACTGGTATGGGTGAGTAGAGATCGGAGG
>JAHRWC010000295.1 GCA_019090365.1 Flavobacteriaceae bacterium | reverse complement strand
GTACTTGGCTTGTAAAGCATTCTATAATTTACCCAAGTGTTGATACTAAAGTTGTTTAGTTTTTCAGTTGGCTCAAAAATTTGATAAGAAGCGTCAATTCCAAAATTATTAAAGTTGTTTCTGAAATTTAAACCTAAATCATTGATATCGTATCTTGTGTTTGAAAGAGAGTGATCAAAACTATATCTAAATTTTCCACTAATTTTTCTAACCATAAAAAAAGTACTTAATCCAGTGGATATATTTTCTTTATCAGGTAAGTTTACATTACTCATTTTAACTTGTCCACGAAAATTGAAGGTATTCTTTTTAGTTGAAATGTCTGCGAGTATTCCTGTAACATTTGAATCTCTAAAATCTCCATTTCGAGTAACATTAGTATTGATTATACTTACGGAAGAATTACCATTAAATTGTTGGTCTACAATTAATAGGTTATAGTTTGCTAATGGTTCAGTAACCCTTTTTCTATAAGAAATTGTAGAATCTAAAATTGCATTAGTAACCTGATCACGTGTATATTGAGTAGTACGAATTCTAGCTGATGTCTTTTCAGTTATTGCATTTAAGAAACCAATTCCTAACCCTTTTTTAGTACGCCCCGAAACCTTTACTGCGTTTAATGTTTTTACTTCACGGGGGTTTTCGATAATTTCTTCAACGATATCATCAGTTTCAATAAGTTCATCTGCAACATCATTTCTCTCTCTAGGAGCATTACCAATTCGTCTTGAAAAGAACAAATTTCCTTTACTGAATAAATCGACCCCTTCTTTAAAAAATTGTCTTTGTTCTCCAAAAGTTTGTTCAAAAGGTCCAAGATTTAGAGTTACATTATCAAATGCTGCTTGACTAAAATCTGGAATTAAAGTTGCATCTAAAGTGAAATTTTCTGTAATACCATATTTAAGATCTAAACCAACTTTTAAATCAGTTTCAGTTTCTCCATCAAAATCTCTAACAATACCAGAAACAAAAGGGTAAAAACTTAAACGAGTTGGAGGCGATATGTTTGTAATTCCTTTTAATTCACCATGATAAAGAGCAAAACTTCCTTTAGTTCTATCTATAGGGTTCCATGAGTATTGTGAATTATCTAATCTAAACCTTCTATGAAATTGAATACCCCATGTTTGTACTTCATCATTTGAAAAACGTAAAGCTCTATATGGTATTTTCATTTCTACAATCCAACCATCATCAACAATTTTTACGGCACTATCCCAAACTGCACTCCAACCAAAATCTTCACCATTACTTGGTGTTGATATTGCATCTGCTTGAGTTCCTGAACTAAACACGAAGAATTCTATGTCATTTTGAGCATCGTTATTTGGATTAAGAATTACTCCAAAGAAATCTGAATTTCCAAAATTATCTCTTGTCGTTAATTGCTTCTGAATATCTTCGGGCTTATCCTTTAAATATGCTGATACATATATTGCATCATCATCATAAGTCATTTTAACTATTGTTTTTTGATGAGGATTAAGAGTTACACCCATATCAGGCCTAAACTGAGTAAAATCGGTAGCTTCTTCAACATTCTGCCAAGTAGCATCATCTAAAACTCCATCAATTTTAGGAGCTTCATTTGTTCTGGTTATGTTAAGGGATTTTTTATCTTGAGCATAAGATGTACTTATAAGAAATAAAGAAAGGAATACAATTAAATATTTCATGTTGTTAGTTTGTTAATGTTTTAAAGACAATTAATATTATTAATTGTTACAGATACTTAACAAATCTATAATAGTGAAAATGGTTTTTTGCTAATTATTAGTTAAATGCTTTATAGTAATTTGTTAATATGTATATTTAATTTTCATAAATGAATATTTAAATTGACTGATAAACTTAAAACTGAATAATGGGATCATACCGATTTTTTGAAGAATACGATCAACCTGTAACTGATGATTTAAAAGATCATTATAAAGAAATATTAGAACGAGTAGGCGAGGACACGAGTAGAGAAGGAATATTAAAAACTCCAGAAAGAGCTTCAAAAGCAATGCAGTTTTTAACTTCCGGAAATTGTCAAGATCCTGCAGAAATATTAAGAAGTGCAATGTTTGCTGAAGATTATAACGATATGGTGATTATAAAAGATATCGAGCTGTATTCATTATGCGAGCACCATATTTTGCCATTTTTTGGTAAAGCACATATTGCCTATATTCCTAATGGCCATATTGTAGGCTTAAGTAAAATACCTAGAGTAGTGGATGTTTTTGCTAGAAGACTTCAAGTTCAAGAACGATTAACACATGATATATTAGAATGTATTAATGATACTTTAAAGCCATTAGGTGTAGCTGTAGTAATTGAAGCTTCTCATATGTGTATGATGATGAGAGGTGTTCAAAAACAAAATAGTACCACTACAACCTCTGGATTTAGAGGTCAATTTGAAAAAATTGAAACAAGAAATGAGTTTTTAAAACTCATTAGCAGCAGTTTAAGCTAATTACTGGTACGTTTTTTGATTTATTTACGTTATAATACTTTGAACAATTACCATGAAAAAAACAAACTACAAACTACTTCGAAAAGGAATACTATATGATTTAATAGGTATGTCAACTGCATTTATACCAGTTGTTGGTCCATTTTTGGATATTATCTGGGCTCCCTATGCTGCAAAAAAGATGAGTGAAATGTATAAAGGAAAAGAAGGGAAATTAGCATCCATCATTGTGTTTATAGAAGAAATTTTACCTTTTTCAGACTTTATACCAACGTTTACATTGAT
>JAHRWC010000294.1 GCA_019090365.1 Flavobacteriaceae bacterium | reverse complement strand
TTCTAGCTTCGTCGGCAGCGTCAGATGTGTATAAGAGACAGGTTTACAATTAGATTTGATTACACCTGTAGTTTCAGACTTTTCATATAAACAGTTTAGGGATAGAAAAAAAGACACTATTCATTATTGGTTTAAACCCAAAATCGAATTAGACACTCTACAATTTATTGCAAAAAATCAATCTCAAATTGATACTTTAAATGTAAAATTAAGAGATTTATATAAAGATTCATTAACCGTTTCTATGGAAGGGCAGGTCTTTTTAAAGTTAAACGATTCTCTAAAAGTATACGCCAATACACCTTTAGAATCAGTAAATACTGAGTTCATAACTATTATTGACAAGGACTCTGTTTCAGTACCATTGTCAGCTATAATTGAACCTAAAAACAATACAGCATCTCTTATTTTTGAAAAAACTGAAAATCAAGTCTATAATGTTACACTTTTCCCAGGTGCATTTACCGACTTTTATGAAGCTGTAAATGACACCATTCGTTATAATGGAACTACTAAGTCCATTTCAGATTATGGAAATTTAACCTTAAACCTTGAGAATGTTAACAGTTATCCTATTATAGTTGAATTAGTGGATCAAAACTACAAATTGATTGAAAAGGAATACCTTCTTGAAAACAAAGAAGTTATTTTTTCCACTTTAATTCCTAGTAAATATTATGTTCGATTAATTTACGACGAAAACAAAAATGGTAAATGGGATACTGGAAGTTTTATCGAAGGAAGACAACCAGAAACAATTGTTTATTACCCTACACAAATAGACATTCGAGCAAACTGGGATCTTGTTGAAACCTTTAAGTTAAAGTAAAACTATCTTTATCATTTAAAAACTGAAGATGATTCCTTTTGGTTTCTATTTCAGTTTTATACAATGTTATTGTTTCAATAAATTCTTGTTCAAAATCTTTAGTGGAAATCTGTTCTCCTAATACATCATACACTGCCGAATGCCCCACATATTGATGCTCATTTCCATCTAATCCTGTTCTATTTACACCAATACAATACGTCATGTTTTCGATAGCTCTAGCTTTCAATAAAGCATCCCAAGCAGATATTCGTCTTTCAGGCCAATTAGCTACATACAGTAAAATATCATAATTCATTGTATTTCTTGCCCAAACTGGAAATCGTAAATCATAACAAACTAATGGACAAATTTTCCAACCTTTATAATTGAGTATTATTTGTTCATTTCCTCTAGCAAAAGTATTGTGCTCACCAGCTAAAGTAAAAGTATGTCGTTTATTGTAGACTTTATAACTTCCGTCTGGAAAAACAAAAAATAGTCTATTATAAAAAAGTCCTTTTTCAGAAATTATTAAACTTCCAGTAATCGCAGTATTGTATTTTTTAGCTTCGGAAATCATCCAAGAAACTGAAGCTCCAGATTCATCTTCAGCTAAAGTTTGAGCATTCATTGTAAAACCCGTTGCAAACATTTCAGGAAGAACAATTAAGTCAGTCTTTTCTGAAATACTCTCAATTTTTTCTGAAAAAAGTTTCAGGTTCGCACTTGGATTCTCCCAAACCAAATCAGATTGAATGATCGTAATTTTTAATTCTTCTTGCATAACGTAAAAATAGTTAAAACTATTTAGTATTTCTTAAAGGTTGTTTATCTTTGAAAACAAACAATTTAGACATGAAATTCTTCAAAATTTTCCTATTATTTATTGCCTTTCAAGTATCAGCTCAACAAGGTGGAATGTGGATTCCTTCCTTATTAGAAGGAATGAATGAACAAGAAATGAAATCACTAGGAAGTAAATTAACTGCACAAGATATTTACGATGTGAACAATTCAAGTTTAAAAGATGCAATTGGTCATTTTAATGGAGGTTGTACGAGTGAAGTCATTTCAGATAAAGGATTAATATTGACAAATCATCATTGTGGATTTAGTCAAATTCAATCTCATTCTTCAGTTGAAAACGATTATATAACGAATGGTTTTTGGGCAAAAAATTATAAAGAAGAACTTCCAAATGAAGGATTATATATCGATTTTATTGTTCGTATTGAAGATGTAACTACTCAAGTATTAAATGGAGTTACTGATGCAATGACTGAAAGAGAAAAACAATCAAAAATTGACAGTAATAGCAATCAAATAAATAAAGCTGCAAAAAAAGAAGCCTGGCAAGGATCTAAAATCAAAGCCTTTTTTAAAGGAAATCAATATTTCTTATTCATCACGGAAACCTTTAATGATATCAGGTTAGTTGGAGCACCACCAGTAAGCATAGGTAAATTTGGAAGTGATACAGACAATTGGGTTTGGCCAAGACACACCGGAGATTTTTCTATGTTTAGAATTTATGCAGATAAAAATAATCGTCCTGCTTCTTATTCTAAAGACAATGTTCCATACACTCCAAAACATTTTTTACCTATTTCATTAGATGGTATCTCTGAAGGTGATTTTACTTTAGTTTTTGGTTTCCCTGGAAGAACCAATGAATACTTACCAGCAATTGCAATTCAACAAATAACTCAAAAAGTAAATCCAAGTAAAATTGCAATTCGTGAAGCAGCTCTAAATGTGATGGATGCTGAAATGAAGAAAGATAATAAAACAAGGATTCAGTATGCTTCAAAGCAAGCAAGAATAGCAAATTCATGGAAGAAATGGATTGGTGAAAACCTTGGAATTGAAAAAAGTAATGCCATTGCTCATCGAAAAACTTTTGAAGAAAAGTTTCAAAAATTAGCAAAGGAAAAAGGTCTTGAAAGAGAATATGGCACAATATTGTCAGACTTCGACAAACTTTACAATGATTTTGAATCTGTAAATGTGAAACGAAACAATTTCTTAGAAGTGTTTATTAGAATCAATGAATTAATGCATATGTTATTCCGTTTATACCAAATGGAAAATGCTTTTCAAAGAGGAGAAGATTCTTTTAATAAAGCTAAAGAAGGAACAATAGCAAGATTGAAAGGGATTCATAAAAATTATAGTGCAGATCTAGATAGAAAAGTATATGATGCAATTATGCCTTTGTACTCAACAAATGTTGATGCTTCTATTTACAACACAACTAAATTTACAAATTTAGACTCAACCTTAAAAGTTTTGGATGGCAACGCTAAAGATGTAATTAAAAAATTAAATAGTGATGCTGCATATGTGTACGCAAAACCATTTTTTGATGAGCTTTATGATTCTATAGATCCTGAGTTTCAAAAAATAAACACTAAAATTAATGCGCTTCAAAAAGAATATATGAAAGCATTAATGGAAGTAATGCCAGAAGAACGCTATTTCCCTGATGCAAATAGCACTTTACGTGTCACCTATGGTCAAGTAAAAGGGTATGCTCCAAGAGATGCTGTGTATTATAATCCTGTTACTTATTTAGATGGAATCATTGAAAAATATGTTCCTGGTGATTATGAATTTGATGTGCCACAAAAATTGCAAGACCTTTATAATGCAAAAGATTACGGTCAATATGCAGATTCTAATGGAAAACTTCCAATTTGCTTTTTAGGAACCAACCATACTACAGGAGGAAACTCAGGAAGCCCTGCGATTGATGCACAAGGAAATCTTGTGGGGTTAAATTTTGACAGAGTTTGGGAAGGTACTATGAGTGACATGAATTACGACCCAGAAATCTGTAGAAACATAATGGTTGATTTACGTTATGTATTATTTATCGTTGATAAATATGCCGAAGCTGATCATTTAATTAAAGAAATGAAATTGGTTCACCCTAAACGTAAATAATTAGATTTCATTTAAAATCTTTGCTGCTTTAGCAAGCGTATCTTCTGTTTTTGCAAAACATATTCTTAGTTGCTTAAAATCTTCTTGATTTGCATTAAAAACAGAAGTAGGTATGGTTGCTAGTTTATTTTCTTTTGCCAATCTTTCTGAAAAAGATATATCACTTTCAGAAGTAATATTACTATAATCTAATAACTGAAAATAGGTTCCATCTGAAGGAATTACTTTAAAACGAGAATCTTTAATTAGATTTAAAAAGTAGTCTCTTTTTTGTTGATAAAAAGAAGAAAGCCCTAGATAATGGTGTTCAGATTTTAAATACGTAGCAATAGCTTTTTGCATAGGGTGATTGACTGAAAACACATTGTATTGATGTACTTTCTGAAATTCTTTCATTAAATATTCTGGCGCCAAACAATAGCCTAATTTCCATCCTGTATTATGAAATGTCTTCCCAAACGATGCTGTAATAAAAGATCGTTTTGAAAGCTCAGGAAATTTAGCAGCACTTTGATGAATGTTTCCATCAAAGATAATGTGTTCATAGACTTCATCACTTAATACCAATAAGTCATGCTTTTCAGCTAAATTTTGTAACTGAAGCATATCGCCTTCTACGAGAAGTCTCCCACTTGGATTGTGAGGAGAGTTTATTACAATCATTTTAGTTTTATCAGTAATCTTATCTGAAACTTCTTCCCAATTAGGAGAAAATAAAGGAGCCTTTAATTGAATAGGAATTATTTTTCCACCAAATAATTCAATAGCAGGACCATAACAATCGTACGCTGGCGTAAAGATAATAACCTCATCGCCTGCATTAATTATTGCTGAAATTACTGTAAATATCGCTTGTGTCGCACCCGCTGTAACCGTAATTTCAGTTTCAGGATTATACTTTTTTTGATGTAAGTTTTCTACTTTTTTTGAAATCTCTTCACGTAATCCAATATCTCCAGGCATAGGAGCATATTGATTAAAACCCTGCTTCATTGCCTTGTTAACCAATTCTAATAAATAAGGGTCACTTTTAAAATTAGGATAGCCTTGTGAAAGATTAATTGCTTTATAATCGTTTGCCATTTTACTCATCACGGCAAAAATGGATGTGGTTACTTTTGGGAGTTTTGATATCATACTATAAAAATACTATTCATTCTTGTAACCTCTAAAAAATACTTGATTTTTTTATAATTACAAGAAAATGTGTACATTACAACCCCAAATTTAACTAACCTACATGAAGAATTTTTATTCTTTACTGATTGTATATCTGATATTTACAGGTATTTTTGAGCAAAACTCTTTGTATGCTCAAGACAGTACATTAGTTAATAATCCTAAGAATTTTCAAAAACTTTTAGATTCAGCTACAGCCTTTTACAATCAAGGTGAATACACAAAATCACTACAGTTAAATACTGATATTTTAAAAATGGCTGCCTATTTGGATGACCCTTATTATTTACATCAAGGGTATCGATCATTAGCCTACGATTATTTAGTATTAAATGATACAATTAATGCGATTACCAACATGAAAAAGTCTGAGCATTATGCAGGTTTATCTAAAAATGATACTGCTACTGCTGTTACTTATATGGATTTAGCAAATATTTATTCAACAAATCAGAATTATAAAAAGGCTTATTTCTATCATGATAAATCAATCGTTCAATTTAAATCTATCAATGATTCTATTGGGCTTTCAAAAGCTCATTTTAATTATATCTATACCGCATTAGACAATGACGATTATGAAAAAGCCTATGTACATATAATGAAATCGAAAGAACTATTGAAGTTCGAAGATCATCATTCTTATTGTATTGGTTTGGATGGGTTTTTAGGTGAATATTATTTACATCATAAGAATTATAAAAAAGCAGATGAATTATTTCTGAAAGCTATTGAAGAAGCAAAAAAAGAAAATTTAAAAATTGAATTAGAAAACAATTATTATTTCTACAGCTTAAGTCTCTACGAACAAGAAAAGTTTAAAGAGGCATATGATGCTTTCGAAATATATGATGAATATAGTGAAGAAAATTCAGGCATATATACTTCTTCTGAAAGATATGCGATAACTGAAAAAATTCAATTAGATCAATATCGAAAAGATGCTAAAGCAGCTCAATTAAATTCGCAGTTACAAGCACAAGTCTCTAAAGATAAAGGTCGTTTAAATACATTGCTTATAATTATTGCAGCAACATTTTTATTATTATTAGTTACTGTGTACTTAGCATTTATTAAAAGAAAAAAACTTGTTAAAGAATTAAAATCTAAAAACAAAGAATACTTATTAGCGAAAGAAGAATCTGAAAAGCTATCTAAAGCAAAAAATCAGTTTTTCTCTACTGTAAGCCATGAATTGAGAACTCCTTTATATGGAGTAATTGGCTTAAGTACTATCTTAATGGAAGATGAATCTTTAAAAAAGCATGAAAAAGACTTAAAATCTTTAAAGTTCTCTGCAGATTATCTATTAGCATTAATTAATGATGTTTTAAAAATTAATAAAATAGATGCTAAGAATATAGACAATGATTTAACTGCATTTAATTTAAGAGACCTTATTGAAACTATAATTTCGTCTTTTGAATACATGCGTTTACAAAACAATAATAAATTTAAGATAGATATAGCTAAAAATGTACCTGCTATAATACGTGGTAATTCCGTTAGATTATCTCAAGTTTTGATGAATTTAATTAGTAATGCATGTAAGTTTACTGAAAACGGAAAAATTACAATTAACATTAATTCTAATAAAATTGACACTAAATATTCTAATATCTCATTTACGATTAAAGATTCTGGA
Source organism: Flavobacteriaceae bacterium (assembly GCA_019090365.1). Taxonomy (GTDB): domain Bacteria; phylum Bacteroidota; class Bacteroidia; order Flavobacteriales; family Flavobacteriaceae; genus Marifrigoribacter. Next base: position 4,654 of record JAHRWC010000294.1, on the reverse strand, counting down.
ATTGGTATCGCAAAAGACAAACATGAAAGTATTTTTGATGAATTTTCTCAAATAGAATCTTTAAACTACAGCTATCAAGGAACGGGATTAGGGCTTCCTATTGTTAAAAAATTACTTGCTCATTCTAATTCTGAAATTTATCTAGAAAGTGAATTAGGAAACGGTTCTTCATTTAAATTTAGTTTAGATTTTGAAGTATTAAAAGAAAAAGTAATTGTTAAGAAACAACCTCTTTTAGATGTTAATATTCTAATAGACAAAAAAATACTTATAGTTGAAGACAATCGCATCAATCAAATCGTTACAAAAAAAATACTAGAAAAAAATCAAGCCATTTGTTTTGTTGCAGAAAATGGTGAACAAGCAGTAGATTTAGTTAAAAAAAATACATTCGATCTGGTACTTATGGACATAAATATGCCTATTAAAAATGGTATGGAAGCTACCAAAGAAATAAGATTGTTTAATACTACAATCCCTATTATGGCATTAACTGCAGTTGAAGTTGAGGAAATGCGTTTTAGTATTTACGAATCTGGCATGAATGATATAATAGTGAAACCATACGATGTAACAAAATTCATCCAAACTATTATAAAAAATATCACTGATACTTCTAAAAGTAAATCACATTTAAAAGCTATTTGATTCTTTAAAAAACTTAATAATAAAAAAGCCCATCATTAATAGATGGGCTTTTTTTATTTATAAAATTCTTTCTTAACCGATTGCTTGTCTTAAATCTTCAATTAAATCATCTTCATCTTCTATACCTACACTTAATCTAATTAACGAATCCACAACACCCGTTTTCTCTCTTTCTTCTTTCGGAATACTTGCGTGAGTCATACTTGCTGGATGTCCAGAAAGACTCTCAACACCACCTAAACTTTCAGCAAGAGTGAATATTTTTAAATTCTCAACAATCTTTATAGCTTCATTGTAATCATTTCCTTTCGTTACAAAAGAAATCATTCCTCCAAAATCATCCATTTGATCTTTTGCAATTTCATGATTTGGATGATTTTCAAATCCAGGCCAATATACCTTTTCAATTTTTGGATGATTCACTAAATAATTAGCTACAGCTTTTCCATTCTCACAATGTCTTTGCATACGAACATGCAAAGTTTTGATTCCTCTTAGCATTAAAAAACTGTCTTGAGGGCCACAAATTGCTCCACTTGCATTTTGAATAAAATATAATTGATCAGCAATCTCTTTATCTTTTACAACAAGAGCTCCCATTACAACATCACTATGACCACCAAGATATTTTGTTGCACTGTGCATTACAATATCAGCTCCTAAATCTAGAGGTCTTTGTAAATAAGGTGTTGCAAAAGTATTGTCAACTGCTAATAATATATTATGTTTTTTAGCAATGCTTGCTGCTGCTTTTATATCAATAATATTCAACATTGGATTGGTTGGCGTTTCCACCCAAATCAACTTTGTATTATCATTTACATATTCTTCAATTCTTGAAGCATTTTCCATCCCTATGAAATGAAATTTTATTCCAAAAGTTTCATATATTTTTGTAAACAATCGGTACGTTCCTCCGTATAAATCATTGGTTGAAACCACCTCATCTCCAGGCTGTAATAATTTTATAACTGCATCAATAGCTGCTAATCCACTACCAAAAGCAAGGCCATAATTTCCATTCTCTAAGCTAGCAAAAGATTTTTCTAGCGCTGCTCTTGTTGGATTATGGGTTCTTGAATATTCAAATCCTTTATGACCTCCAGGAGTTGATTGTGCATAAGTTGAAGTTTGATAAATTGGAGGCATTACAGCTCCATAAGCCTTATCATGCTCCTGACCTCCATGTATTGTTTTTGTGTTAAATTTCATTCTCAAAATATTTAAAAAACAAATGTAATAGTTTCAAATTTGATAATTATCAATTTTATAATTCCATTAAGATTCATCTTCTATTAAATAAAACTTAAATAAATTTGTGGACAATTCAATAAGGGTAATAATCGTTGTACATTTAACATATGAAATTTAAACTTTCCATATTATTTAGCGTCTTTGTATTTTTTATAAGTTGTAAAAAAGATACTGCTGCAAGTTTTTCTTCTGAAACAATTTCTGAAATTTTTAATGGAAATTGTAAGTCTGAAACCTGTCCTGAAGTTGCTTTGGATTATGTTGTAGTAAAAGGGAAAAAAACAGTTGCAAAAAAAATCAACAATTCAATAGAGGATTACATTATCAATTCGTTAGAATTAGGAGATTCTATTAGTCAGAAAAGTAAGACTATAGCTGATGCAGCAAATAATTTTTTGATAAACTACGAGAAAGACAAAGCCGAATTTCCTGATATAATTTCTGAATATTTTGCTGAAATCTCCGTGTGTCAAACCTATACTTCGAACACATTATTTAGCTACGAACTTCAACAGTATATGTTTACAGGAGGTGCTCATGGATATGGTTCAATTACGTTTTTAAATGTTGACCCTTCGAATGGTGAAAATCTTTCAACAAAAGAAATTTTTAAAAATGAAAAGGAATTTCGTGATTTTGCAGAAAACGTTTTCAAAAAAGAGTTTAATATTTCAGCAGATGAATCTATAAATTCTTCCGGTTTTTGGTTCGAGAACGACACTTTTTATTTGCCAGAAACAATAGGATTTAATGAAGAAGAAGTGATTATTTTATACAATCAATATGAAATAGCAAGTTATGCATCAGGACCTATAGAATTAATGATTCCTATAGATGACGTATTACCATTTATGGTTACTAATTAACATATTATTTTAAATGATAAATGTTATTATTTGATGATGAACTTGTATTTTTGACAAAAATTATTTTTTATGAAAATAGCAGTTGTTGGTGCAACAGGAATGGTAGGAGGTGTAATGTTAAAAATTCTGAAAGAAAGGAATTTCCCTATCACTGAATTACTTTTAGTCGCTTCTCAAAAATCTATTGGAAAAAAGATTTCATTTAATGGTAATGAACATACTCTTATTGGTATGGAGGATGCTATAAAAGCACAACCACAAATTGCAATTTTTTCAGCTGGAGGTGGAACTTCATTAGAATGGGCTCCAAAATTTGCTGAAGCTGGCACTACTGTTATTGATAATTCTTCTGCTTGGAGAATGGATTCTTCAAAAAAATTAATAGTCCCAGAAATAAATGCGCATGTATTAACTTCAGAAGATAAAATTATTGCAAACCCTAATTGTTCGACCATACAATTAGTCTTGGTTTTAGCCCCACTTCATAAAAAATATAAAATGAAACGAGTGGTTGTTTCAACTTATCAATCTGTTTCTGGAACAGGTGTAAAAGCTGTAAACCAATTAGAAAATGAAATGAAAGGGATACAAGATGAAATGGCTTATCCTTATCCTATTCATAAAAATGCACTTCCGCATTGTGATGATTTTGAAGATAATGGGTATACCAAGGAAGAAATGAAATTGGCTAGAGAACCACAAAAAATTCTTGATGACAGGACATTTTCTGTTACTGCAACTGCTGTTAGAATCCCTACTTCTTTCGGTCATAGTGAATCAGTAAATGTAGAATTCATAAATGATTTCAAATTAAATGAAGTTAGAACATTACTTCATAACGAATCTGGGATTACAGTTCAGGATAATACAGTTACTAATACCTATCCAATGCCAATATACGCTCATGATAAAGATGATGTTTTTGTGGGCCGTTTAAGAAGAGATGAAACTCAGCCAAATACTTTAAACATGTGGATTGTTAGTGATAACTTAAGAAAAGGTGCTGCAACAAATGCAGTTCAAATTGCTGAATATCTTGTTTCAAAAAATCTAGTATAATTAGACTGGTTTTACTACAACATACTTAGACTACTTATAAATAAGCTACTTACCCAAATTGTTAGCTATTTTTTGCTATTTTTGATTTCTTTTGTAATTATCGGTAGGGTTTTTACCTAATCAACTGTTATATAAAGAACTCGAAAACTATTTAAATACAAAATATGGCGAAAAAATACTTCTTCAATATTTCTATCTTAATACTTCTATTTGCTTTTTTAAGCTCATGTAAGTCTGATGATGATTATTCTGAAATAATTGAACAAGTATCTCCTGTGGTTTATGATTTAGCCGAAATGCCATATCCTAAACTTTCCGATTATAACTTTTTTAATGAAACTCTAAATGAATTAGACCCTGTTTATGGTGTTTTACCTTATGAGCCAATCACTTCACCTTTTGAAGAAGATGCTCTGAAAAAAAGGTTTATTTGGATGCCAAAAGATGTTAAAGCTAATTATGTAAATGATTATTCTTTATTTGATTTCCCTGTTGGAACTATTTTAATAATAAATTTTTATTACGAAAATGTACAGCCTAATAATACCACAAGGATCATTGAAACTCGATTATTTATCAAGAAAGAAGAGGAATGGATATATGCTGACTATGTATGGAACGATGAACAATTTGAAGCTTATTATGACCTAGATGGAAGTTTCACTGAAGTAGAATGGGTTCAAAACGGAGAAACAAAATCTTTAAATTATAGAATTCCTTCAGAAAGCGAATGTTTTACTTGTCATAAAGTAATTGATGGAGGTATAATTCCAATAGTTCCAAAACCACAAAACCTTGATAAAAAACTACAGTTTTGCTGATGGATC
>JAHRWC010000019.1 GCA_019090365.1 Flavobacteriaceae bacterium | reverse complement strand
TATTAGTATTTGTATAAATGCAAGAGTTTTGTTGAATTATGCTGAAATAATTTGCCTTAGTGCAAAAACCTAATAAACATTTATATACCTAAAATCCGTTTTATAAATCTGTTATATGCTAATATTAATTTAGTACATTTAATCCTTAAAAATTCATTCAATGAAAAATTCGAAACTACTTCTATTTATATTTTCTTTAGTTTTTATTACAATTTCTTGTGCTCAAGAAAAAGCTGTTCCTATTTTTAAAGATGGTGAAGCTCAAATAGTAGAAGCTTTTAATACGCCAGATGAATGGATACGACATGATCTTTGGGTGGAAACTGAATTCGATACAGATGGTGATGGCAAACAAGACAGAATGCATGTTTCGGTTACACGACCTTTCCAAACAGATACTGAAGGTTTAAAACTTCCAATAGTTTATGTAACAAGCCCATATTTTGCAGGTGTAGCTAGTGATATTGATGGAATTATGTGGGATGTTAAAATTGAATTAGGAGAAGAAGCAAAAGAACGTGTTCATCCTGAAGTAATTCGTACAGGACAAAGACCTATTATATCAAATTCACATATCAATAAATGGGTGCCAAGAGGATATATTGTGGTGCATTCTTCTTCACCTGGAACAGGACTTTCGCAAGGAGCACCAACAGTAGGTGGAGACAATGAATCCTTAGCTCCAAAAGCAGTGATTGAATGGTTATGTGGTAAAGGAAAAGGATATACAACACCTGACGGATTTGAACAAGTTAACGCTTCATGGTCTACAGGAAAAGTTGGAATGACTGGAACTTCATATAACGGGACTTTACCTTTAGCTGCTGCAACTACAGGAGTTGAAGGTCTAGAAGCAATTATTCCAATAGCACCAAATACTTCCTATTATCATTATTACCGATCAAACGGTTTAGTGCGTTCTCCAGGCGGATATTTGGGTGAAGATATCGATGTGTTGTATGATTTTATTCATAGTGGAGACGAATCAAAACGTCCTTACAATAACAAAACAGTTCGTGATACTGAAATGAAAAATGGAATGGATCGTATTACAGGAGATTATAATGATTTTTGGGCAGGACGAGATTATATCAATGATATGGAACCAATGAAGGCTGCTTTGTTGATGTCTCACGGCTTTAACGACTGGAATGTAATGCCAGAACATAGCTACCGAATTTATAATGTGGCAAGAGAAAAAGGCATTCCATCACAAATATTTTATCATCAAAACGGACATGGAGGCCCTCCTCCTATTTCTATGATGAATCGTTGGTTTACTCGTTATTTACACGGAATTGAAAACGGTGTTGAAAATGACTCTAAAGCTTGGATTGTTAGAGAAAATGATGATAGATTAAATCCGACTGCTTATAAAGATTATCCTAATCCTGAGGCTGAAATTGTAACCTTGTTTTTAAATCCGGGAGCTCCAAAAACTGGAATGTTAAGTACTTCAAAAATAAATAGGTATGGTAATGAAACTTTAGTTGATGATGTTTCATTTGATGGTGCTACTTTAGCAAAAGCGAGCGAATCTAATCATCGTTTACTCTACCTTTCACCTCAACTTTCAGAGGATATTCATATTTCAGGAATTGCAAAAGTTGCCATTACCTTATCTAGTAGTCAACCTGCTGCCAATCTTTCGGTTTGGTTGGTTTCTTTACCATGGAATGATAAAAAAGGCGCGAAAATAACAGACAATATTATAACACGTGGTTGGGCAGATCCTCAAAATTATAAATCTATTACTAAAGGTGAGCCTCTAGAAGATGGAAAGTTTTATAGAGTTGCATTCGATTTAATGCCAGACGATCAAATTATTCCAAAAGGACAACAAATAGGTTTAATGATTTTTTCTAGTGATAAAGAGTTTACGTTGTGGCCAGATGCGGGAACTGAACTTACTATAGATTTGGATAAAACTAATTTAGACCTCCCGATTGTAGGAGGCCTAGAAGCATTTAATAAGGCAATAAAATAATTAAATTATTGCTTGATTAATTTCTTAGCAACTGTTTTTCCTTCAGATTGAATTTGCACAAAATACATTCCTGAAGCTAGATCAGATACATTAATAGTAAAGCTTCCTGTTGTAGCATTTTTTACTTCTGAAAACACTACTTGACCTTGAATGTTGTATACTTCAACATTGGTTTCAGAAGAAAAACTATCTGATTGAATTTGAATCATTTCTGAAGCTGGGTTTGGTTGAATTGAAAAACTAATTGTGTTTTCATCATTAATACCGGCTGAAGCATCAACAATTAAATTGAAATTCCCAATTGAAAAACATGAAGTATTGTCATTTTCTAAACGTACATAAATCGTTTGTGGGTTACTAATGTTTTGATAAATAGCAGGATCAATAATTGAGTTTTCATTATTATATGCATCAATTTCAGTTTCAAAAAAAATAACTGTAACTTCTGTCTGGCTGTTAACTATCTCAGGAATTTTATTGGTTAAATCAAAGAATTCGACACCATCGTTTCCTATATCTATTTGTACATAATCGGAAATTGCGTTTAAAATAGGTGTGTTAGCTACTAAAAGATTTAATTGTACTATAGTAAAACAACCTGAAGTATTATTTTCTACTCTCGCATAAACTTGATCATTAAAGGGCTCACTATTAAGATAGGGGCTTTGCAGGGGTAAAATTC
>JAHRWC010000293.1 GCA_019090365.1 Flavobacteriaceae bacterium | reverse complement strand
TGTTCAGCAAGATTGCCCGTATATTTAATTATCATTGCTCTTGTAATTCCTGAAGGAAGAGTTTTAGGCATCTTCAGTTTACAAGGCCTAACATTGTTAGGTTTATATTTATTAGGTTTTGGAACTGCAATTATTTCAGCTTATACATTAGATAAATTTCTACGCATTCAGAGTAAATCGTTTTTTGTAGTTGAAATGCCTAATTATAAAATCCCAATGTTTAAAAACGTTGCAACAAATGTGTTAGAAAAAACTCGTGCGTTTGTGATGGGAGCTGGAAAAATTATACTTGCAATTTCTGTTATTCTTTGGGTATTGGCGTCTTATGGACCTGGTGATTTTAACAATGCGTCTTCGATTGTAGCTAATCAAACAGAAAATTTAAATCTAAGTGAAGAAGAAATAGAAACAAAAATTTCTTCTTTTAAATTAGAGCATTCTTATATAGGGATCGTTGGTAAAGCCATAGAGCCTGCTGTAAAACCATTAGGTTATGATTGGAAAATTGGTATTGCTTTAATAAGTTCGTTTGCTGCAAGAGAAGTTTTTGTTGGCACCCTAGCAACTATTTATAGTGTAGGTAGTGATGATGAGGATACTATTAAAAATAGAATGGCTGAAGAAATTAATCAAAGTACCGGAGCCCCGCTTTTTAATTTAGCTAGTGGAGTTTCCCTGTTGTTATTTTATGCTTTTGCGATGCAATGTATGAGTACGCTTGCTATCGTAAAACGAGAAACTAATTCATGGCGATGGCCATTATGGCAATTGCTATCAATGACTGTAGTAGCTTATGTTACTGCATTAATCGCTTTTCAACTTTTAAAATAAGCTATGTTACAAACTATTTTAGTTCTTATTACTTTTTGTTTTGCTTCAGGATTTATTCTGAAAAAGTTTGTTTGGAATCCTATTTTTGAAAATAAAAATAGTCCAACAAAATCTTTAGATGGCGAAGGCATAAAGTGTGGAAAAAAAGATTGTGGTTGTCATTAATCTTTAAGTGTATCTACTTCAATTAGCAATCGATAAGCATCTTTTTCTGTTTGCTTTTCTGAATTTGGATAAGGAGAAAGTGTGAGTCCTTTGATGTTAGAATCTTCATTTGAAAAAAGTGTATTATCTACAATTTCTCCTGGTTTTGTTTGACCAAAAAGTAATTCTTTCTGTACAATATTATCTGATTCATCTTTAATTTCTACACTAATTCTAGCCCTACCTGCCCAAATACAATTAACATATTCTGGGCAACGAGAATCTTCTAATACTTCAATAAATTTTATGGAGTGATTCTTCAATTGAATCGTTTTTCCAATAGCTACTTTTATAGCTATTTTAGGAGTTTCAACTGTTTCATTTTGAGCGACAAGGTTCACTGTAAAAAAAAGAGTGAATGCAATTAATAAAGATTTCATTTAACATATTTTTCAACCTTAAAGATAGAAGAAAAAGTTTAGCCTCTAAACAAAAAGAAATCATCTTTCATATGCTCAATTTTATCATCTTTATTAGTGATAATATACTCTATCGCTAATTTGGTGAAATCTTCCCCTTTTTCAGTTAAAGAAACAATATCATCATTAATAATAATCATATTATTCTTTTGAGCTAGTTCTAACACCGTTTTTGATTGAACTTTTTGCCAATTAATATGCTCATTTAAGTGATTTACATGACGTTCATTTTCTTCAGTATGATTATTTAAGTGAAGAAGAAAAGCTAATAATGATACCTCAATCCTTTGTTGTCTATGACGATATAACACTGAAAAATAACCTTTATTTGGAGCAAATAAATAGGTGCCTAAAAATAGTATTCCTAACACAGTTGTCATAGATCCTGAAATTGAAGCATCTAATAAATGAGCCAACCAATATCCAGAAATTGCTGAAATAACTCCAAAACATATTGAAAGCCAAAGCATCTTTTTTAAATCTGACGTTAACAGATAAGCCGTGGCAGCTGGAGCGATCATAAAAGCAACTACTAATATTGCACCAACGGCATCAAAAGCTCCTACGACAGTAATTGATGAAATTGACATCAATCCATAATGCAAGATTACAGGTGAAAATCCTAATGCAGAAGACAAGCCAATATCAAAAGTACTAACTTTTAATTCCTTGTAAAACATGATAAGTAACAATACAATTACTATTAAAATCACGCCCATTACCCAGAGAGATTTAGGGCCTACATCTGCACCAAACATCATTAAGCGATCAAAAGGAGCAAAAGCTAATTCTCCTAATAAAACCGCATCTACATCTAAATGAACATCGTTTGCATTTTTTGCAATCATGATAACTCCAATACTAAACAATACAGGAAATACTAATCCTATAGCAGTATCCTCTTTTACTAATCCCGTTTTTTGAATGGCTTCAACTAAAATCACAGTAATTACACCTGTTAATGCAGCTAAAAGAATCAATAAAGGAGAATTTAAATCGTGTGTTATAAAAAACCCAATTACGATTCCAGGTAAAATAGAATGACTAATTGCGTCGCTAATCAATGCCATTTTTCTCAGCACAAGAAATACTCCTGGTATAGCACATGCAATCGCAACTACTACAGCAATTAATTGTATTTCTATTTGAGGACTAGTCATTTTCTAATAATTGATTGTATAAATTTTCTGCTTCAATAAACCCTTCATTTGTTAGAGACCATTGCTGATTTGAAACCTCAATCCAGCCGTTATGTTCTAACTTCTGAAGTGTTTTTCGTGTAAAACCATGAAAATTATTTAATATTCTTATGGCGTGTGGATGCGATATATTCTCGTGTGTTTTTGCAATACCATACATAAATTGTAAGGTCTTTTTTAATTCAAGATCTCTTCTGTTTTTTAAGAATCTTATTTGTCTAAACAACAAGCCTCTGCTAGGTGAAAACACAAATGAGAAAGCAACAAAAACTGCAGCAACAAGCACAATCACAGGACCTGTTGAAAGGTTGTTTTGGCTCGCGCTAATTGCTGTACCAAATACTCCAGCAAAAGCTCCAATAATTGCAGCTAAGAATATCATGACACTTAATTTATTGGTCCATTGTCTAGCTGCTGCTGCTGGAGCTAAAAGCATCGCACTCATTAAAACAACACCTACTGTTTGTAAGCCTAATACAATAGCTAATACAATAAAAAAAGTAATTAATATATCGATGAATTTAGTGTTGAAACCTAGTGTTTTTGTATAATCTGCATCAAACAACAGTATTTTAAATTCTTTCCAAAAAAGTAACAATACAAAGAGACAAATACCTGTAACAATTATCATGAGTTCAACATCACTTTTCACTAATGTAGCTGCTTGACCAAAAAGGTATTTATCTAATCCAGCCTGATTTGCATTGGGTTGTTTTTGAATAAAAGTGAGTAATAACATACCAAATCCAAAAAACAATGACAACACTAAACCTAAGGCAGTATCACTTTTTAAGTGAGTTTTATGAGTCATTCCACGAATCCAAAATGTACCAATTAAGCCACTAACTAAAGCTCCTAAAAGTAATATGTTTGTGTCTTTAGTTCCAGTAATCAAAAAAGCAATTGCAATTCCTGGAAGCGCAGCATGTGATATTGCATCACCCAAAAGACTCTGTTTTCTCAACACTGCAAAACTTCCTAACATTCCGCAAATAGCACCTAATACAGCTGTGCCCAGGGTAATTGTACCTAGGGTATAATCTGTAAAAAGTAATTCGAAATATTCGCTTATTGTCATTTGTTTACAGCTACTTTATAATTGATACCGTATGTTTTAGTTAAGTTATCATCATTAAAAATATCTTTAACTGGACCTGTTGCTATCTTCTTCACATTTAAAAAAGTTACCCAATCAAAATATTCAGGAACTGTTTGTAAATCGTGATGAACCACAACTACAGTCTTTCCTTCTTTTCGTAAACTTTTAAGAATATTTATAATCGCTATTTCAGTGGTTGCATCTACTCCTTGAAATGGTTCATCCATAAAATAAATAGAAGCATCTTGCACCAAAGCTCTAGCTAAAAAAATACGTTGTTGTTGGCCTCCACTTAACTGACTTATTTGTCTATTTTTAAAAGCCAGCATTCCTACTTTTTCTAAAGCTTCTAAAGCTGCTTTTTTTTCAGCTTGCTTCGGTCTTTTAATCCAACCTAATTTTCCATAAGTTCCCATTAAAACAACATCAAACGCTGTCGTTGGAAAATCCCAATCTACACTTCCTTTTTGTGGTACATAGGCAACTAATTTTCGCTGCTTTTCGTATGGTTTTCCGAAGATAGAAACACTTCCTGCAATTGGATCTATAATTCCTAAAATCGCTTTAATTAAAGTAGATTTACCTGCTCCATTTGGTCCAACAATCGCCATTAAAACACCCTCTGGAATGGCTAAATCTATATCCCATAAAACTGGCTTATAATTATAAGCAACCGTTAAATCATCTACATTAATTGCAATTTTTAGATCTTTCATAATTCAGTTTTTATTGCAAAGCATTTACAATTGTATTTACATTGTATTGAAACATTCCAATATAAGTACCCTCAATAGTTCCAGTACTTCCAAGAGCATCACTATAGAGCGAACCTCCTATGCTAACTTCATGACCTTTTGAAATTACCGATGCTTGAAGTGCTTCAATTGTTCTTTGTGGAACTGAACTTTCAATAAAAATAGCTTTTACGTTGTTTTCAATAATGAATGTTGATAGTTTCTGAACATCTTGAACTCCAGCTTCAGTTGCAGTAGATAATCCCTGTAACCCTACTACCTGAAAACCATATTGTTTTCCAAAATAATTAAATGCATCGTGGGCTGTAACTAAAATTCTTTTTTCAGTAGGAAGCTTTTCAATAATTGAACTAATTTCTGTTTCTAAAGCTTCTAATTTCTTAATATAAACTTTCTCGTTCTCAATAAACTGTGCAGCGTTTTTAGGATCTTTTTCAGATAAAATATTGGTTACCTTATTAGAAAATTCCTTAAAAAACTGAATATTAAACCACACATGTGGATCGTAATTTGAGGCAAAATAATCTGAACCTATTAATTGTTTCGTATCCAAATAACCTCCTAAAGAAATAGTTGATTGGTCCTTCAAGTTCATTTTTTCAAAAACCTCTACTAACTTCCCTTCTAGGTGCAATCCATTATAAAAAATAATGTCTGCATTGTAAAGTTTTGACACATCACCTTCACTAGCTTTATATAAGTGTGGATCAACTCCTGCACCCATTAAACCATTTACTTCAATTAAATTTCCACCAATGTTTTGCACTAAATCAGTAATCATTGTCGTAGTGGTTACAACTTGTAATTTACCCGATTCAGTACTTGTGTTTTTACATCCAAAAAGGATGCTTATTGCTATAATAAATAATACTTTTTTCATATAAATTTCTAATTAGGGAATCTATAACTAAACCCTGTACTTACTAATATATCTTGCCCTTCAGTAAAGCTTCTACCTAATGTAGCATCTAACTGAAAATTATTTTGAATTAAATAAGTGAATCCAATATCCCAAAAGTGATTTGCACTATTATTTTCAGGAAGATCTCCATACACCTCAGCATAAGCTCCAAATTTTTCAGAAATACTATATCCATAAGCAAGTGTGTATATATAACTAGCTTCAGAAGAATCATTTCCCCAAGCAGCTCCTAAATTATACCCTAAACTTGATTTCTCACTTAAGGTATGAGCAAAAGAAAATCTGAAATCCACGCCTGTATTTTCTACATTGAAATCGGTTGAAGAAGTAAATGGTAAATTAGTATGTAATAACAATGCCATTTCTGGGAGCAATCCTTTTTCTTCTGAAATAGCCACTTTCGCCCCTAATAGTAGCGGTGAAAATCCTGATAAAACATTCGGGTTTTCATTCCCTGCAAAAGAACTTTTATGTTCTTCAAAATTCCAACCCACTCTTAGTTCTAATTTTTCTAATAATCCAAATCTAATTAAGGTTGTGTTGTATCCTAGAACTTCCGTTTTAAAATCATTTTTTTCAAAGGATTCAAAAAACACCCCTGTTTCAATTTGAATGCTATGAAGCGGTACTACTGAAGATGATTCAGTCGCATCTGGACGGTCTGTAATCATTTCAACGATCGTACTTTCCTCTTGAGCGAACAATGAGGACGATATAAAAATTGTAGCTAATACAATTAGTGTTTTTGTCATTTTAATTTGTTTTTAAATAGATGTTATCTGCAATTATTTTTGAAATAAATAATTGGTTTCTTCCTACTTGGATCATCATCGATCCATCAAAAAACTCTTTCCCTAAGACTTTAATTTTTGAACCAATTGCAATTTTTCTCTTGTCTAAATATTGAAGAAATTCTGAATTAGATTCCTTTACACCTACACATATTCCTCGTTGATTTTTTTCTAAATCGGAAAGCAACTTTTTTTCTGAAGGTTTAATTTTACCATGTTTATCTGGAATAGGATCTCCATGAGGATCAAAATCTGGAAAATCTAAATATTTGTCTAATCTTGAAATTAGTTCATCAGACTTTACATGCTCTAATTGTTCAGCAATTTCATGAACTTCATCCCAAGGGAAATTCAATATTTCAACTAAAAAAACTTCCCACAAGCGATGTTTTCTTATCACATTGGCGGCAATTTTTTTTCCAGTTTTTGTAAGTTGAGTTCCTTTGTATTTTTTGTATAATAAAACTTCTTTTTCAGCTAATTTTTGAACCATATCTGTTACCGATGATGGCTTGGTGTCCATTTTAACTGCAATAGCGTTTGTGCTAACACCTCCTTCACATTCCTTTTCTAAATGGAATATGGTTTTTAAATAATTCTCTTCTGCTAATGAATACATATGGCAAAAGTAAACATTATTTTAGATACTACTAATATTTATTTTTAGTCTTGCCTAAAAATTTCTTTCTTTTTGAAGTTGTTCATAAGCTTCTTGTACTTTTCTAAACTTCTCTTCAGCGCCATTTCTATATACATCATCCATGTGTTGTAGTTTGTCTGGATGGTATTTTTTTACCATTGTTCGGTAGGCTTTTTTAACTTCAGAATCTGTAGCAGATTTTTCAATTTCAAGAATCTTATAAGCACTGTCTGGATTGTTAAAAAACATGGCTTTAAT
>JAHRWC010000292.1 GCA_019090365.1 Flavobacteriaceae bacterium | reverse complement strand
TGACTTTACTTAAAGGAAACGTATTAAATAAATAATTAACTTTTCCAGTTTCTAAACGTTCTATTGAAAGAAAATCATTTAATATATTATTGAGATATTTTACTTTATTTTGAATGATATTGAGGTGCTTTTCTCTTTTTTCTTGTTGCTCTGTTTTTGTGTATTTTCCTGCTAAAATTACAGAAGTTAAAATTCCACTTAATGGAGTTTTAAATTCATGAGAAACTAAAGAAAGAAATTTTGTTTTGAGTTCGTTTAATTCTCGTTCCTCTCTAAGAGATTCTTTGATTTTATTTTCTGCTACTTTCCGTTTACTAATCTCTTTTTTTAGCTGAGCTACTTTTTCATTTAGCTCTTGAGTTCGAATAGATATTTTTTGTTCTAAATGAGTATTCAATTCAAGAATTTGAGATTCTTGCTCTTTACGAACAGAAATATCAATAATGATTGCAAAAACAAATTTTTCATTTTCAATTTCAAATGGATTAAGTCCAACTTCAACTGGAAAATTTGTTCCATTTTTATGTTGTCCATATAAATCACGACCTTTTCCCATTTGTCGTTTTCCACTATTTTTCACATAACCATTAAAATGATCACCATGATTATGATGGTATTTCTGTGGAATTAAAGTTTGTAAAGGTTGACCAATCAAAGCTTCATTTTCATACCCAAATAAATCGTATGCAGAAGTGTTACAGGCAACAATTTCTCTTTGCATGTTTACTACAATAATCCCTTCTGAAACAGCTTCAAATAAAATACCAAAAAAGTGGTTGGTTTTTTTGTCGAATTCACCCATGCTACAAAAGTAATGGTTTTTTTATGAATTATTAGAACTGATTATTATCATAAAATCCGATTAATAAATGACCTATATTTAGAGTAATAATCTTTAAAATGTTTAAATTATGGGAGCGATTCAAAAAGAAGAGATTAGTTTTTATCAAAGTTTGGGAAAACTATTTTATGCCATTGCTGCTTCTGATAAAATTGTAAGAGTAGCAGAATATGATGCATTAAGAAAAATAGTAACTAAGGCATGGAAACCTTTAGATGATTTTGAGGATGAATTTCATACTGATGCTGCGTTACAAATAGAAATTGTGTTCGATTGGTTAGATTATAAATCATTAAAAGCAATAGATTGTTTTAAAGAGTTTGCTTCTTTTAAAAAAGAAAACGAATATCTATTTTCTTCTAAAAGAAAAAATTTAATTTGGGAAACAGCTAATGCGATTGCAAATTCATTTTCAGGAAAAAATAAATCTGAACTAATTATGTTAGCAAAATTAAAAATGGTCTTGGAAAAATAAAAACAGCCAACATCTTAACATAGAGGTGAGATATTCACTAATTTTGTATAATAAGTTACTTGTTTTAACCCCTTGAAATTGTATTAACTTACCTTTTCAATTTCAAATATTTCAATAAATAAAATGAATTATAATTCATACATTGATCATACTTTGCTTAAGGCAACAGCAACTACATATCAAATATTAGCACTATGTAATGAGGCAAAAGAATTTAACTTTTATGCCGTATGTGTTAATAGTGCATTTGTAAATTTAGCTTCCAAAGAATTAAAAAACACTGAAGTTAAAGTTGCAGCAGTTGTTGGTTTTCCATTAGGAGCTATGTCTACACAAGCCAAAGTATTTGAAACAAAACAATGTATTAAAGATGGGGCGCAAGAAATTGATATGGTTATTCATATTGGAATGTTAAAGAATGGAAATTACCAATATGTTGAAACTGAAATTGCAGACATTAAAAAAGCATGTGGAGATCTTACTTTAAAAGTAATTATTGAAACTTGTTACCTTACCGATGAAGAAAAAAGAATGGCTTGCCGTTTGGCTTTAATTGCAGGAGCTGATTTTGTGAAAACTTCTACAGGTTTTGGAACTGGTGGCGCTACACTTGAAGATGTTACTTTAATGAAAAACGAGGTTGGGGATAACATGAAAATAAAAGCTTCTGGAGGAATTAAAGACGCAGAAACTGCAAGAAAGTATATAGATTTAGGTGTAAGTAGAATAGGAACTTCATCTGGTATTACAATAGTTAAATCAAATTAAAAAAGATGAGTGTTCATATAGAAGCTAAAAAAGGCGAAATAGCCGAAACAGTATTATTGCCAGGAGATCCAATGCGTGCCAAATGGATTGCAGAAACATTCTTAGAAGATTCATTTTGCTATAATGATGTAAGAGGAATGTTTGGTTTTACAGGAACTTATAAAGGTAAAAGAGTGTCTGTGCAAGGAACTGGAATGGGAATTCCTTCAGCAATGATTTATTGTAATGAATTGATTAAAGATTATGGAGTTAAAAAACTAATTAGAGTAGGCTCGGCTGGTTCATACCAGAAAGATGTTCATATTAGAGATATAGTCATTGCAATGGCTGCTTCCACAACTTCAGGAATCAATAATTCTAGATTTTTAAATTCAGATTATTCACCTACAGCAGATTTTGATTTATTCATGAAAGCTGTTGATTATGCTCGTGAAAAAAACATACCTATTAAAGCAGGTAATGTATTATCTGCGGACGAATTTTACGAAGATGATTTTAATTCTTTTAAAAAATGGGCAGATTTTGGAGTGCTTTGTGTAGAAATGGAAGCTGCGGGATTATATACAATTGCAGCAAAATATAATGTAAAAGCTTTAGCGATATTAACAATATCTGATTCGTTAGTGACCAAAGAAGAAACTACTTCAGATGAAAGAGAAAGCACGTTTAATTCTATGATAGAAATAGCATTGAGCACTTTATAAATTAAAAAAGGGAATGTTTTTTAAACATCCCCTTTTTCTTTATAAACTTCTACTAAACTTTAAATTTTAAATGTTACTACAGGAATTTTTGAATGATTTACTAAATCTTCACTAATACTTCCTGAAAAGAAATGTGATAATCCTCTTCGACCATGTGTTGGTAAAGCTATCATATCTATTCCAGCATAATTACTGTAGTTAAAGATTCCGTCCTCAACACTATAATCATTATAATAAACTACATTTTCAACCTGATTTAAGTTACCGTCTGCTTCTAATAAAAACTTATGGACACGTTCAATCATTTCATTTGTGCTACCATAATTTTGACCTGGAAGATTAACATACAATAGTTTTACTTCAGCATCTAACGCTTTGAAAAAATTCATAGCTTTATGGTAAGCTTTTACATTTTCTGAAGCGAATTCACATGCTAAAACAGCATTGTTTATTTTAAATTCGTCCATTTCATGTTTTACAACTAACACAGGAATGTCTGAGTTTCTTACTACTTTTTCAGTATTAGAACCTACAAAAACTTCGCTTAAGCCACTAGATCCATGAGATCCCATAATGATTATGTCTGCTTCATTTTCTAAAGCAACAGCATTTAATTCACTGAAATTTTTATAATTATATACCGTATCTGTTACATTAATTCCTTTTAAATAATCTTTATCTAAAAACTCTGCAAACCTCTTTTCAGCAAGCTTCATGAAGTATATTCCTTCTAGCATTTGTTTCGATTGATTTTTTGAAAGAACTGCATCAGAAATTCCCATCATATGTAAAGCTATAATTTCAGCATTGTGTTGTTTAGCTAAATTTGCAGCAACCTTTAATGCATATTCTGAATATTCTGAGAAGTCGACAGGAACTAGTATTTTTTTCATGATTATTTTTTTTTAGTGTTAGTTTTATTTTTTAGTGATTAGATTTTTTAATGACGCTTTAAAGAAGCTTTTCTTTTCTTTAACTGTTTTGTTAAATCAGATATAGTTTCTTTAACAGCAGTCTCATAATTTTCTTCTTTAGAGGAAGCAAATATTTTTGGGCCTGGAAGACTAAGTTCAATTTCACAAATATCTCCCTTTCCAGCAACATCTTTTTCTTGTTTTAAAAAGACATTAGCCGTAATAACCATATCATATTTAACTCCCAACTTATTGAGTTTTTTTTCTATATAACCAGTCATAGTTTCACTGGTTGGCATTTTAACGTATTGAATATTTATAGTCATAGTTTTATTATTAAGTATGTTCAAATTTAAAGGTTAGAGGTCAATTTAAAAATGATTTATGTCATATCAAAATATGAATGAAAATCGTCTCGATAACTATAAGATTATCAGCAACATAAAATCACAGTCCAACAATTTGATTGATGTGTCTATTTGCAATTTAGAAATTATTACCTTGTAAAATATTTCAAAATTTAAGAATGATAGTACATAATTTTAGCAAGGATAACTCTTTATTGAATCAATTTATTGTAGAACTTAGAGATAAAAATATTCAGAAAGATGCGATGCGTTTTAGAAGAAATATTGAACGTATAGGTGAAGTTATAAGTTATGAATTAAGTAAAACCTTGTCATATAATAATATAGATACTGAAACACCTTTAGGAATTAAAAATAGTTCTATAATTAGTGATGAATTAGTACTGTGTTCAATATTAAGGGCGGGAATTCCTCTGCATCATGGGATTTTAAATTATTTTGATACTGCTGAAAATGGTTTTATTTCAGCTTTTCGTCATCATCCAAATGACCAAGACTCCTTCGAGGTAATCGTAAATTATTTAGCTGCTCCATCAATTGAGAATAAAACCTTAATTCTAATTGATCCAATGTTAGCAACAGGAAAAACATTAGAGAATACTTTTGAAGCACTAAAAGCCTATGGTACACCAAAGCAAATACATATAGTTTCAGTAATAGGATCTGAAGAAGGTGTGCAATATGCTACAAAGTATTTCCCTAAAAATACACATCTTTGGATAGCAGCTATAGATACTAAACTAAATGAACGGGGATACATCATTCCAGGTCTTGGAGACGCTGGAGATTTATCCTATGGAGTTAAGCTGTAATACTTCAATTTTATAATTTGATTAAAAGGTTATAAGTTCTTAATAAAAGGTATTTTTGCAAAAAATTTAGAGCATAAAAAACTGATTATGAAAAAGAGCAATGCTACCTTAGAGCTTTCAAAAGAAGAAATGAGAACTTATGGTCATCAAGTAGTTGATGCTGTCGTTGAACATTTCGATACTCAACATGAAAAACTACCTGTTTCTTCTGCTACAAGAAAAGAAATGGATCATATGTTTTTAGAAGAAGCACCAGAATCTGCTTCAGATCCACAAAAAGTATTGGATTTTGTATTGGACAAAGTTGTTTCAACAAGCACTATTGTATCTCATCCTAAAGCATTTTCATTTGTTCCAGGACCAAGTAATTATATCAGTGCTATGGCAGATACCTTAGCTACTGGATTCAATATATTTTCTGGAGGTTGGGCTGCTTCACCAGCAGCTGCAATGTTAGAGATTGTTACACTGCAATGGTTGTTAAAAATATTTGGATTTCCAGCTAAAAAGGGTGGAGGTATTTTTACAAGTGGAGGATCTATGGCAAATTTAACTGCAATAGTTACCGCAAGAAATATTAAGTGTGGAGATGATTTTTCGAATGCAGTAATTTATTTATCAGATCAAGCACATTCTTCAAATATAAAAGCCATTCGTGTGTTAGGATTCAGAAAAGAACAAATTCGAATTATTCCAACCAATTTAGAATTTAAATTCTCAATCAATAAACTAAAAAATGCGATTGCTAGAGACCGTTTAAATGGATTACAACCTTTCTGTCTAATTGGTACTGCAGGAACAACAAATACAGGTACAGTCGATCAACTTACTGAATTATCTAAACTATGTAAGCAAGAAGATATTTGGTTTCATATTGATGGAGCTTATGGTGGAGCTGCAATTCTTTCCGTAGAAGGGAAGAAGATGCTAAAGGGAATTGAAAAAGCAGATTCGCTTACAGTTGATCCACATAAATGGTTTTATCAACCTTATGAAATGGGTTGTTTATTGGTAAGAAATGTAAATCATTTAAAAGGTACTTTTACTGAAAAACCTGAATACTTAAGAGATGTTGAAGGAAATACTTCTGAAATTAATTTCTACGATCATGGCATCCAATTAACCAGACGATTTAGAGCCTTGAAGTTTTATATGTCGGTGAAAACTTTTGGTTTGTCTTCTTTTAGAAAAGCAATTTCATATAATATTGATTTAGCTGAAAAAACGGAAACTATCTTACGAAAGAGCCCAAATTGGGAAGTCATTTCACCCGCTACTTTAGCTGTGATTAATTTTAGATACAATCCTATTGGAAATGACCTTTCTGAAAAACAACTAGATGCCTTGAATCAGAAAATATCTAAGGGTGTCATGGAATCTAAAGAAGCATTATTGGTTACCACTATTTTACACAACCAAGTGGTGCTACGCATGTGTTTAATAAATCCTAGAACGACCTTAGATGATATAAAAGACACACTTAACTTGTGTGCAACTTTTGCATAATATAAAAATGCCCTCTCAAAATATATTGAAAGGGCATTAAAAAGTGTTATTAAACTAAACTTATTTTCTAATTACACGTTTTATTAGAGTTCCTTCTGAAGTATATAACTTCACAAAGTACATAGCACTTTCTAGACTACTTAAGTCTACTAAGTATTGGTTGCTATTATCATATTGTTTTAATGATA
>JAHRWC010000291.1 GCA_019090365.1 Flavobacteriaceae bacterium | reverse complement strand
TGGAGTTAAAAATATTAATGTAAGTTTAGATTCTTTACATCGTGATAAGTTTAAAGAAATTACGCGTAGAGATGATTTTCAAAAAGTGTATGATAACATCCTTTTATTGGTAAATGAAGGTTTCAATGTAAAAGTAAATGCAGTGCTAATTAAAGGGTTTAATGACAATGAAATTATTGATTTTATAAAATTCACAAAAGACTTACCTATTAATGTTCGCTTTATAGAATTTATGCCATTTGACGGAAATAAATGGAATTTTGAAAAAATGGTTTCTTATAAAGAAGTGATGGAAAAGGTGAATAATAACTTTTCAGAAAAAGAAATCATACGACTGAAAGATGCGCCAAATGATACTTCTAAAAATTATATGATTGAAGGGTACAAAGGGAGTTTTGCTGTTATAAGTTCAGTTACAAATCCTTTTTGTGATACTTGCAATCGTTTACGATTAACAGCTGATGGGCAATTAAAAAATTGTTTGTTTTCTTCTTCAGAATCCGATTTGCTTACCAATTTAAGAAATGGTAATTCTATAGAGCCCGTTATTAAAAAAGCCGTAGAAGCCAAGCTTAAAGTAAGAGGTGGAATGAATACGCTTGAAAAACTTAAAAAGCCAGATTTACATACCAACAATCGTAGTATGATTACTATTGGTGGTTAAAAAAATTATTTATCTTCTAAAACATCTAAATCCTTCAAAGAAATTACACGTCCTTTTTGTATAATTTCATCTGCGAATTTTTCTATCGTTTTCTCTTTAAAATCTTGTAATAGTTTTACTTTAAATGGAGCTACAGTAAAATGAACAGGGCAAGGCGTTTCATCATTACATGAAGATAAACCCATAAAACAACTGTCAAATTTTGAAGGTCCATCAATACACATTATGATATCCCAAATAGAATTATCTCTATCTTTTTTAGTAACATAAAAACCTCCGTTTGGTCCTTTAATAGAAGAAACCAAACCACTTTTAGCTAATTGTTGTAACAACTTTGCTAAAAAAGGCTGAGGTGTTTCTAATTCTTCAGAAATCTTTTTTACACCTATTTTTTGACTTTCATTGGAGTGCATAGCCAAAAAAAGAATAGAACGAATCGCATATTGACTGGCATTTGATAACATAGCTTCTATAATTTTAATCCAAATATAACAATAATAAGAGGGAAACATCTTTAAATTAATAACGATTCTATATAAAACCATAGATTAATTAAATGATGTCTTTATGAAACTCTCTTCTATAAATTAATTAAATTTGGTATCTCATTAAATTTCATACAAATGAAAAAGTATATCTCTCTATTTCTATTAATTTTTATCACAACTTTAACTGCCCAAGAAACAAAGCACCTTACATTAGAAGATGCTGTCTTAGGTCGTTCAAAAGGTTTATATCCACAAAACAAATCGATTCAATGGGTTTCTAACTCAGATGTATTTGCGTATGCTGAAAAAAACGCATTATTTACAGAGCCTGCTTTTCATAATACGAAAGAAAAAATAGCTCCAATTTTACAATTACAAGAGCTTCAAAATGGAGTTAAAGGACTAAAACGATTTCCTCGTTTTTCATCTATTTCTTCGGAAGAAGTAACCTTTAATCATGGTAATGAAATTGTTATTTATAATTATAAAAATAAATCTACTTCTGAAACGATTTCTTATCCTTCAGAAGCTGAAAATAATGACTACAATGGAAAAGCAAAAGCGGTCGCTTATACTATTGACAATAACTTATACCTAGCAAATTCTAAAGATTCAAAAATAGCAATTACTAATTCAGGCGATAAAAATATTGTTTCAGGACAGGCCATTGCACGTTCAGAATTTGGTATTACTCATGGTATTTTTTGGAGTCCAAAAGGAACACACATTGCCTTTTATCAGAAAGATGAAAGCAATGTTACAGATTATCCATTAGTAGATGTAAATACAACGCCTGCATCTCTAAATAATATTAAATATCCTATGAATGGGATGGGATCTGAAATTGCAAAAGTAGGTGTATATAGCCTATCAAATAACAAGGTTGTTTATCTTGATATAGATACTTCAGACGAGCATTATTTAACAAACTTATCTTGGTCTCCAGATGAAAAATATGTTTTTCTAGCTGAAATAAATAGAGATCAAAATCATATGTGGTTTAACATGTATGAAGCTTCTTCAGGTAAAAAAGTAAAAACATTATT
Organism: Flavobacteriaceae bacterium; assembly: GCA_019090365.1. Classification (GTDB taxonomy): domain Bacteria; phylum Bacteroidota; class Bacteroidia; order Flavobacteriales; family Flavobacteriaceae; genus Marifrigoribacter. The sequence goes on along the minus strand of JAHRWC010000291.1, from coordinate 1,326 downwards.
TGAAGAAAAAAGTGATAAATGGGTTGAACCAGAACATACAGCTTTGTTTATTCCAAGCAGTACTTCAGAATTTTTATGGTTAAGTGAGCGTGATGGATTTATGAATATGTATGTGTATGATATTCATAAAGGGTTTAAAAAACAGCTTACAAATTATAACTGGGTAATTAAAGGAATGCTTGGATTTGATTCAAAGGGGAAAAATGTGATTATTTCTGGAACAGGCGAAGATCCTCGTGAAAGAAAAGCATTTAAAGTTTCTTTAAAAAACGGAAAAACAGAAGACTTAACTCCTGAAAATGGTTCGCATAGGGTTCGTTTAAGTGATGATGGAAATTATATTGTTGATTCTTATTCTAACACAACCACTCCAAGAGTAATCAAGGTAAGAGCATTAAATAAAAAATATGAACGCACCATTTTTACAACTAATAATCCTATTAAAGATTATCAATTAGGGACTACAGAATTTGTAAATCTAAAAACTAAAGAAGGAGTAGATTTATACGGACGAATTATTAAACCTGCAAATTTTGATGCCTCAAAAAAATATCCGGTTTTAATTTATGTCTATGGAGGTCCTCATGCTCAAATGGTGACCAATTCATGGATGGCAGGATCAAATCTTTGGATGCAATGGATGGCTGCAGAACAAGGTTATGTTGTTTTCACTATCGATAATCGAGGTTCAGCATCTCGTGGGTTTGCTTTTGAAAGCGCTATACATAGGCAAATTGGTGAGGTCGAAATGGAAGATCAACTAACAGGTGTAACTTACTTAAAATCGCTTCCTTTTGTGGATGGAAATAGATTAGCAGTTCATGGTTGGAGCTATGGAGGTTTTATGGCAAATTCATTAATGTTACGTCATCCAGGTGTATTCACAACAGCAGTAGCTGGTGGACCAGTAACCGATTGGAAATGGTATGAAATAATGTATGGAGAACGTTATATGGATCGTTGGGAAGAAAACGAAGCTGGTTTTGATAAGTCAAGAGTCCACAATTATGTTCAAAATCTAGATGGAAAATTATTAGAAATTATTGGAAGTGTAGATCCTGTTGTTGTACCTCAACATACAATGACTTTATTAGATGCTTTTATTAAAAATAAAAAGCAAGTTGATTTTTTAAGCTACCCGATGCATCCACATAATGTGAGAGGAATTGACAGAGCACATTTAATGAAAAAGGTATTGGATTACGTAATTGAAAACAATCAATAAGTACCTTGGTTAACACCCTTTTTGGGATTTAATTTTCTTTAAATCCTTAAGAATATTACATATTTATTATTATTTGTAATAAAACTGATAATTATCATAAT
>JAHRWC010000290.1 GCA_019090365.1 Flavobacteriaceae bacterium | reverse complement strand
CTACTCACCACGTGACACCATGTGACCATCAGGTGCCCAGTGCTGCTCCTCCTCCGAGCCCCATACTTAAAATAACTCTTCTTAAAATGAACTTACTAGAATCGTCAAAGCTAATTACTTTGGCAGTTGCGTATGCATTATCTAACCGTTTTTTGGATGACATGATGTAAATATCAATAAAAAAAGCGAGTAATAAAACTCGCTTTTTTTAAATATTATAAACTTTTTAAATTTTTATTTAAAAGCATTTAACCCAGTAACATCCATACCTGTAATTAATAAATGGATATCATGTGTTCCTTCATAAGTAATAACACTTTCTAAATTCATTGAATGACGCATGATTGAATATTCTCCAGAGATACCCATTCCACCTAACATTTGTCTTGCTTCACGCGCAATATTTATTGCCATATCTACATTATTTCTTTTCGCCATAGATATTTGTGCAGAAGTAGCTTTTCCATCATTTCTTAACACGCCTAAACGCCATGTTAATAATTGAGCTTTTGTGATTTCAGTAATCATTTCAGCTAATTTCTTTTGTTGCAATTGAAATTGCCCAATTGGTTTTCCAAATTGAATACGCTCTTTCGAATATCTTAATGCAGTATCATAACAATCCATAGCAGCACCAATTGCTCCCCAAGCGATTCCATAACGAGCAGAATCTAAACATCCTAAAGGAGCACCTAAACCAGATTTATTTGGCAATAGATTTTCTTTAGGAACTTTGACATTATCAAAAATCAACTCTCCAGTAGAAGAAGCACGAAGTGACCATTTATTATGCGTTTCTGGTGTAGAAAAACCTTCCATTCCACGTTCAACAATAAGCCCGTGAATTCGACCTTCTTCGTTTTTAGCCCACACTACAGCAACCTGTGCAAATGGAGCATTCGAAATCCACATTTTTGCGCCATTTAAAAGATAATGATCTCCCATATCTTTAAAATTAGTTACCATTCCACCTGGGTTCGATCCAAAATCTGGTTCTGTAAGTCCAAAACAACCCATCCATTCACCAGAAGCTAATTTTGGCAAATATTTATTACGTTGTTCTTCATTTCCATATTTCCAGATTGGATACATCACTAGCGATGATTGTACAGAAGCTGTACTTCTTACACCAGAATCTCCACGCTCTATTTCTTGCATGATTAAACCATAAGAAATCTGATCTAATCCAGCACCCCCATATTCAACAGGAATATAAGGTCCAAAAGCACCTATATCTGCTAATCCATTTACAATTTGTGTTGGAAATTCAGCTTTTTGAGCATATTCTTCGATTATAGGAGAAACATCACGTTTCACCCACTCACGAGCTGCATCACGAACTAGTTTGTGTTCTTCAGTTAATAATTCATCTAAATTATAATAATCTGGAGCTTCAAATAAATCGGGTTTCATAATCTTTAATTTATTTGTCAAATGTAATTAATGCCATGCAATTTTGCACTTTTTATAGCGAAAAATTATACACTATTTTAAGGATTATTTATTTAAATATTTGGCAAGTAAACTATGAAAATGATGCACTCCTTTTTCTCTTTTAGGAGAAAACCTTCCTGCTTTATAAAATGATGAATTTACTCCTTTTTGAACATTTTCTACTACAAACTCATCTTCTCTTTCTACTTTCTCTAAATCGTTTCCAGCGCCTTTATTTAATTTTGAAGGATCATATACATAAGAAATAAAAGAGACCTTTGTTCTATTAATATCAATAGGTTTTACAATATTTAAAGAGAGGCCCCAAGGATAAAAGTTAAACATCATATTAGGAAACACCCAATAATAATAGGCTGCTACATTTTTACCGTAATCTATATGACCTTCAGGCAAATCAAATACTTCTGTAGCTTCATTTGTAAAACCAATTTGAAGGTTACAATGCTCATAGGTTTCAGTTTTATAACTTCCATAATCCAATACTTTATTTAATCCTTCATGTACAAAAGGAACATGAAAGCCCTCCAAATAATTATCACAGTACAAAGCCCAATGCGCATGTACTAAAAATTCTTTACTTGTTGATGTATCTAAAGAAAATTCATCTAAAGGAAGAAATCCTATTCGTTCTTTCATCTTATCAATCACTTTTGAAAATTGAAATTCTGGATTTAAACCAACAAATAAAAGTGGCCCCCATTTTTCTAAAGGAAATTTGTGTAAATGATCACAAGGTCTTGGAAAATCTTCAGCATCTTCAAACTCAGGCATATGTTCAAACTCTCCATCTAAGCTAAATCGTCTTCCATGATACATACATGAAAGTTTTTTTATTTTACCTGGATTTAAAACCACTAAATTACCTCGATGTGTGCACACATTTGTAAAACAATTTATATCATCATTTTCATTTCTAACAATCACTAAAGGTTCGGTTAAGTAATTATCTAAAAGAACTAAGGGATGCACAGATTGAGAAAGAGGAACTAAATTCTCATCCCCAACACATTGCCACGTTTTTAAAAATATTTTTTCTTTAATACTTTCAAAAACTTCCTTATCACGATAAAAGGATGCCGGTAACGTTTCTGCTTTGGAAATATCTGGATGAATATTAAACTTCTGTTCCATATCTATATATTGATTATTGTATATTCACGAATTGACTTTAAATTTAATCAAATATTTTTTAATCAATTTTAAAGAAGTATGAATCCTAAAACTCAAAAAATTGGTTTATTAACAGCAACATCTCTTGTCGTTGGAAATATGATTGGTGTAGGAATTTTTGTTTTACCAGCAGTATTATCAAATTATGGGAGCATCAGCTTATTAGGCTGGATTTTTACAGCTACAGGTGCTTTAATATTAGCTAAGATATTTAGCAATTTTAGTAAGATTATTGTCAGTAAAAGTGGCGGCCCTTATGTGTATTCAAAAGCGGGATTTGGTGATTTTATTGGATTTTTAGTTGCTTGGGGTTATTGGATTGCTTGTTGGGTAAGTAATGGCGCAGTTGCAATTGCAATTATTGGTGCTGCAAGTTTTTTTATTCCTGAATTAGCTACTAATTCTGTATTATCGGTTAGTTTAGGTTTAGCTCTTATATGGATTTTTACTTGGGTTAATACAAGAGGAATTAAAGAATCTGGGAAAATTCAGTTAATTACAACAGTCATAAAGATTTTACCTTTATTATTTATAATAGTTATTGGTCTTTTCTTTTTTAAGTTAGAGAATCTTCCAGATTTTAATATAACTGAGGAAAGCAATTTCACAACATTGTCTGCAGTAGCTACCTTAACTTTATATGCTTTTTTAGGAATTGAATGCGCTACAATTCCTGCTGGGAATATAGAAAATCCAGAAAAAACTATTCCAAGAGCAACAATGTTAGGCACAATAATAGTAACCCTATTATATATATTAGGAACCATAGTTTTATTTGGAATTTTACCCTTAGATATTTTGCAAAATTCTCCTGCTCCTTTTGCAGAAGCTGCTAAAATTATAGGTGGAGAATATGGTGGTTATTTTGTAGCAATCGGTGTTTTAATTTCTGGAATAGGGGTATTAAACGGATGGATTTTAATCACTGGGCAAATTTCTATGGCGACTGCAAAAGATAATTTATTTCCAGACTTTTTCAAAAAAGAAAACAAAAAAGGAGCTCCCGTAAATGGATTTATTATAGGAGGTGTATTATCCTCTATCGTTATGTTAATGAACTATTCGGAAGGTTTAGTTGAACAATTTGAATTTATAGTTCAACTTACTACTCTAGTAGTATTAATGCCTTATTTATTTACAGCTGCATCCTATGCATTAATTGTAATTGAAAAAAAATTACATACCAAAAGTTGGATTAAAACATTTGTATTATCCACATTAGGATTTGCCTATTCACTTTGGGCAATATATGGCTCTGGAGCAGAAACCGTGTTTTATGGTTTCTTATTAATATTAATAGGAATTCCAGTTTATATTTATATGAAATGGATTAAAAACAAAGAAAATTAATGAAGACAACATATCATTCAGAATTTCACAAACTAAAGTCAGTTTTTATTAAACCTGCTAAAAATGCTTTTGTTTCAGAAAAATTATTAGAAAATCAATGGCAAGAATTACACTATTTACAACAACCAAATTTTGAGGCTTCTATAAATGAGTATGTTAATTTTGAAGAAGAGTTACAAAATAAGGGAGTAAAAATTCATCGATTTCCTTTCGATGAAAGCGTAACTATAGATTCTATTTATTGTCGTGATGCATCAATTGCTACAGACTTTGGGATGATTATTTGTAATATGGGAAAATCAGGAAGGTTAAATGAACCTAAAGCTCAAATGCAAAGTTATATTAATCAGTCAATTCCAATTTTAGGTGAAATTAAAGCTCCAGGGACTTTAGAGGGTGGCGATGTAGCTTGGTTAAATGAAAAAACTTTAGCTGTAGGCCATACTTATAGAACAAATGAAGAAGGTATTAAGCAATTAAAGAACATGCTTGAACCTAAAAATATAGAAGTGATAGTTGCAGAACTACCTCATTATAAAGGCACTTCAGATGTCTTTCACTTAATGTCAATTTTAAGTCCTGTCGATAAAAATATAGCTGTGGTTTATTCTCCATTAATGCCCATAAAATTTAGAAACGAATTATTGAAAAGAAATTTTAACTTGGTTGAAGTTCCCGATGATGAGTTTGAATCGATGGGTTGTAATGTTTTGGCTATTGCGCCAAGAGAATGTTTGATGGTTCAAGGCAACCCTAAAACTAAAAAAGCATTAGAAGAAGCTGGATGCAAAGTCACAACTTATCATGGAGAGAATATAAGTGTTTATGGAGGTGGTGGCCCAACTTGCTTAACAAGACCCTACCTTAGAGAATTATAATTACATTTTTAAGTAAAAATCCTTCACTAAATTAATATAAGCATCAGTATATTGATGTCTAGATATTTCGATGATTAACTCATCTATTATAGCTGGTTGTTTTTTGAAAGAAAATTCAAGCATACTTCTTTTTTCTTCGGAAGTAATTGTTCCTTTTACTCTACAAATTCTAATAGGATACAATCCATAAGCAAAAGCCATTTCAACAAATGATGCTTCTTCTTTTCTTGGTATTATTACTGAAAACTGACCTGTTTCGGAAAGCAGTAATGAAACAGATTTAAGCAAGGTGTTAAATGGCAAAGCATCTGTAGATCTCGCTTGATCTCTAGCAGCATTATCGCTTTTAAATTCATCTGTATAAAATGGAGGATTCGAAACTATTAAATCGTATTGTTCTTCAACCTCATCTGCTAATTCTTCAACAGAAGCATGATAACAGAATAAGCGATCTCCCCAATCTGAAGCTTCAAAATTTTCTACACATTGTTCAAAAGCATCTGAATCTATTTCAACAGCATCTATAATTTCTGAAAAGCTTCTTTGTGCTAATTGTAATGCAATCACGCCTGTTCCTGCGCCAATATCTAAAATACTTTGTGGTGATTTATCTAAAGAAACCCAAGCACCAAGAAGTACTCCATCGGTACCAATTTTCATTGCACAACGGTCTTGATGAATTGTAAATTGCTTGAATTTAAATGAAGAAGACATATTATAAATACAGTTCTATGAGCCCAGCTGGCACATCTAAAAGTATGGTCTTTGTATCACGATCTACATTTTTAATAATGTCATCGTTGATTGGAATTAGAATTTCTTTTCCATCTCTATTGATTTCAAATAAAGCTTGAGCAGTTCCGTCATTAACTCCAGTAATAACTCCTACTTTCCCAAAGTCTTTATCTTCTATAGTATACCCAATAATTTCGTGAAAATAAAATTGATTTCCTGATAATTCTGGAAGCATATTTAAAGGCAAAAATAAATGCAAGTTCATTAAACTGTCTGCATCACTTTCAGAATCTATATCTTCAAACTTCACTCGTAATAATGTAGATTTATGAAGTGAAGATCTTTCAATAAAAAATGGAATCAAGTTTTTGTTTTTTTCAACAAAAACTGATTCCATTCCGGTAAACAATTCGGGTTCGTCTGTATCAAGTTTGATTAACAGCTCACCTTTAAAGCTATATTTTCTAACAACCTTGCCTAAGTAGAAACAATTCTCCTTTTGCATTGCTATTAAATTTATTCTTCTTCTTTTGAAGCTTCTACTTCTGCAGGAGCTTCTTCAGTTGCAGCTTCTTCAGTTGCAGCTTCTTCAGCAGCAGCAGCTTTTGCTTCTTCCTCAGCTACTTCAGTAGCATCAGAAACACGCTTATCATTAATTGCTTTTTCAGCAGCTAATGCATCAGCTTTAACTTTACTTTCTGCATCTGATAATTCAGTACGTTTTCCATCAATAGCAGCTCCTTTTTCAGCTATCCAAGCATTAAATTTTTCTTCAGCTTGTTCTTCAGTAAATGCTCCTTTACGAACACCACCAGCTAAATGTTTTTTCAACATCACTCCTTTATAAGAAAGAATAGCTCTTGCAGTATCTGTAGGTTGTGCTCCATTTT